>CBIHQZ010001152.1:0-2805 GCA_966212315.1 uncultured Myxococcales bacterium | reverse complement strand
AGGTCCCCGATCACGGGCCGTGGGCTTACGGCACTGCCCGTCTCTACGTGCATCGCGGAACCGGGCACTACGGGTTTCCCCTGCGGATCGGCGTACCCGCCGAGCGGAGTGTACTGCACGTGCACGGGCTCTGGCGTCGCGAGGAAGACCCCCCTCGGGTTCGTGGTGGCACGTCGTGACGTGCCGGCGGCATAGCGGCCGAGGAGTGGTTCCGCGATCGCCCGCTCACCGGTCCGTCGGTGTCACCGCCGCCGACGCGATCGCGGCGTCGAGGGCCGATCCTGTCTTACGTGGAAGAGCCGCAGAAACCAGATCGTAGAGGCGGCATTCAGCTTCTCGTCGTGGCCGTACCAGACGACGAACGGGAGCTGCCGCAGGATCAGCTTGCGCAACACGCGACCGCCTTCACGACCACTCGCGACGCCCGCGAAGGGAGCAGACTCGACCAGCTCGATTGCTTCGCCGATGCCCGCCTCGAGGCCGTCGATCCACGAGGCATCCCGGTGTTCCGCGAGCCAGACGAGCTGCGCTTCGACGTCCGCGGCAAACTCAGCGTGAATCCGAATTCGTGGCACGGATCGACTTCAGCGGCGACGCTTTGCGACCGTTTGCGCACGCGTGCGGGCCGCCGCAAACGTGGCCGCGAGGTCCGCGCGCGAGACCTCGGTAGTGCCTCGCGCACGCGTCTGTTCGAACGTTGCCCACGCCTGCGCGCGCTGCCAGCGCTCCGCCTGACCGAGCAGCTCTTCAGCCGCGATCTCGCACAGTCGCTCCATGGCCAGAACGCGCAAGGCTGGTGAGATCCCGAGTCCGCGTCGTTGCGCTTCGGCACGGATCTGGTCGCGAACGTCAGGCGGCAACACGACGCTCACGGGCCCCGATGGAGAGCGCGTGACGGTCGCGTCGTTTCGAGCCGGGCTCTTGCGCTTCTTCGCGAGCTTCCCGGCGGTAGTGGATTTCACTATCGGAAGATAGCACCGCGTCCTCGCGTCCGTCGATGGAACGGGTCACCTCCACGAGGTGTTGACATGGGTCGCGCTGCGCGAGTTCGTTCATTGTTGTAAGGCTCTAGTCGTTCGCGCAGGTACGATTCCGGAAACGTCGCTGCAGCGTCGGTACTTCCTCGACCGGGCGACGTGCGAACACGAGCGCACGAACATGAGCCGCACCGGGACGGTCACCGCCTGTCAGGTGGATCGCTAGTCGAGGCGTTGGCGTCGCGATCGGCAATGCCTCCGCGCGATCGAAGCGTCTCGCGAGAGGGTTCGCGGGCCTCCGAATACGGAATGCCGACGAAGTTGCGAAGCTCGCATCCCATTCGGGTCGGCACGCCGCAGTCGTCGAGAACCACCAGCGGCTCCGTGCGCTCGTACTCGCCCCCCTCGCTGTCGTGTCCGAGCGTCCACACCGTGAACAGCGGGGGCTTCTTGCCGGCACGAGGCACGACGTCGCGACGACGAAGTACGCGCAGCCCGAAGCCCGGCGCCGTCTCGGTCACGCGTTCGGGCGTACGAGCATCGGCACACAGCACCAGACGACCGCCACTCGCGAGCGCGCGGGCCCCCGCACCGAGGTAGTCCTCCACGCCGCCGCGCAGTTCGACACGCGCGTACATGCGCTGCGAATCCTCGGACGGGACGCTCGTGCCGATACGGAAGTACGGTGGCGTGCCGGTGACGAGATCGAAGGTTCCTCCGGCGTCGACCTCACGCAGATCGCCGCGAACGAGCGTGACGCGATCGTTCAGGCCGTTGCGCTCGACGTTGCGCGTCGCGAGCGCATAAGAGACCTCCTGCGCTTCGATGCCGACGATCTCCGCCGCAGGGAAGCGACAGGCCACGATGTGGAGCACGGAACCGATGCCGCAACCGAGATCGAGACATCGACGAGGCGATTGCACGGCGCCGACCGCTTCCCACGCCGTCACCACGTCATCGATCGAATAGCGATGCCCGTCGCGTCGCTGCCAGAGACGATACGAATCCGTGATCGAGTCGTCGGTGAGGTCATCCGTGTCGCTGTCGTTCGGTCGCATCGTGGTTGCGCCTTGTAGCGCGGTTCGTCCGATGGGAGGGAGCGGTGGAGGGGTTCGCGGATGATGGGGGTGACTGCGTTTCCCCGTTCCTGGTGAGCCTGTCGAACCACGCGTAGTGACCGATGGCGTCCTTCGACTGCGAGCCCGCCGCCCGGGGCCAACGGGCCCGGGCTGAAATCGAGCGACCCGCCTCCGCCGGTCTAACCACTCGCGCGATGTTTTGCGTGCGATCGGGCGCGTTCACGGAGAGTTTCGGCAGAGCCCACGGAGGCGGCATCGCTCGGTGTTAGAGGCGGCCCGCTGGCCCGCGGTAAAGCGCATGCGTTCGTCGACGGGCTCTCATCGCTGGCAGGAGCCCGCCGCGCATCGCTCGACCTGGAGGTCGGTTCGGTCCCGTGGATGGGCGATCGTATCGATCATGGATTCACGCGCGCCGAACTACTCGCAATGTGAACCGGAAGTCTCTGCGATTGAAACGCGCGGCGAACTGGCGTCGCGATACGCCTGACACGAGGATCCGTGCAATTGAATTTGCGACTGAGTGGTGCCGATCCATTCCCATCCATCCGCCGGGTCACGAACGACCGGACGCGACCCCACCGTGATGCCGAATTGACCACCAAACGGCCGCTGCGGGACATCGAATTGGCACGTTTGTCGGGACTGCGACACGGCTCGTTCGATCGCCGCGGCTACCGTGCCCTCGTGCACCCATGCGACGTCAGCGAATCCTCCGGCCGCAGCGCATCGTGAGAGCACCGATTCGCCAA
>CBIHQZ010001151.1:0-2810 GCA_966212315.1 uncultured Myxococcales bacterium | reverse complement strand
TCGTGGAATGCGCGCAGGGCGGCTTCGTCGATGCCCGCGGCTTCGAGTCCGCGACGGCGCGCGGCGGCGAGGCGTTCGGCGGTTGCACGGCGTGAGTCATCGCCGTCGGTCGGCGACGCGAGTGCAGTCGGTGACGCGGGCGATTCGTCCGGTTCGATCCAGGGTGTGAAGTGCGACGCGTCGAAGGACGGGAACGCGAGCAGGAGATTCGGGAGGTCGCCCTTCACGTCGATCATGAAGACCGGCACGTGCGCGCGCAGGGCTTCTTCGACGAGGACCATGAGGGCGCCGGTCTTGCCCGAACCCGTCATGCCGCAGACCACGGCGTGGGTGAGCAGGTGGTCGGCGGGAAGTGCGAGCGGCGTGGTTTTGCCGCCGCCGGAGAGAGGGCGAGTGCCCCCGATGCGGAGCGTTCGTTCGGGCATGGCGTGGACTCCTTTCACTGAGTCACGCGAGGTATCGGGGGGTGCGCGGAGAGGTTGCGGGGAAGGCGCACGAGGTGTGGGGTCGCGCGCCCCCGGCGCAGTGCGGCAGCGGTCGAAACCGTACGTCCGGAGTTCCCCACCCGCTTCGTGCGGAAGCCGACCGACGAAACAGGGAATGGCCCAATCCGTTCGTGGTGAGCAAGGTCTCGCGCGAAAGCGCGGGAGCGGTGTCGAACCATGCAGCGAGGACCCGCGCCGTTTCTACAGAGTGAGCAGCACGTTTCACCGAGCCGTCAGCGACGCTTCGCGGTCCTGTCGAGCGTTGCCTTCTTGGAAGCGCGCTTGGGGGCAGCAGCCTCCGCATGACGCTTCTTCTGCTTCTTCGTCGCAGCGGCGCGAGCGCCACCGATGTCGAGCACCGGTCCCAGTTCCGCCCGCTCGAGGCTCACGAGGAACTCGGCAGGCGTCATCTTTCGAATCGCGCGCATCACCGACGCGTGCGCGCGCGCGTGGCGCGGACCGTACGCGGATCCTGGGAGGAACTTTGGCAGCTGCGGCGAAATCGGCATCAGGGACTCGGAGAGTAGGTTGGACGGAAGACACCGACGATGCAACGCGGGTTTCGAATTGCCACCTGCACATGGGACTGCGACGCAATCTTCGAGCCGCTGAACACAGCTCCGCCTTCGACGAATACGCCACGGACGGAATCGAACCGCACACCGCCCCGTGCTTCCGACTCCTTCAGATACCAGTTCAGCACCGCGCAATCTCGCCTTCGCAACAGGCGATCGGTCGTGCGCCCCGTGTTTCGCGGAATCTCTGTCCCGGTCGCCCTCATCAGTCTCCTGAAAGTCGGATACGCATCGCTGAGTGCTTGCGTGAATTGCGTGTCGAGCAGATCGAAGCATTCGCCGAGCTGTAGAACCGCGCCGACCACCGCGGGCTCGGCGATTCGTCCTCGTTGTGCGCGGTCATACGCCCAACGCCACGCGCGATCGGCACCGAACTCCCAGAAGTAGATGCCGCGACCGAGCCAATCGTAGTCGTTGAAACTCTCTTGGAACGTCGCGCGGCCTTGCAGCAGCCGCTCGGCGACGGCGGCGTCGCAGCCGTGATACCCGATGATCGTGCGGTCGTAGTGCATGCTCGCAAGTCAGTGTGTCCGCGCTCCGCACGAGCCCACCGCGAATGGCTAGAACTCCGGCAGCGCGCCGAGGTTGTCGCCGGGAAGGTTGTCGCGCACGGTCTTCAGGTACTGCGTCGGGCCATGGTTCACCGCGACGACGTCCGCGCCGGCTCCAGTCGCGGGCGCCGTTCGGAACCGCGAACCGCTCGCGATCCGCGCAATGATCGTCATGCGGTTCTCATCGGTGCGCGCGCCACCGCCGAAGGGGCGCAATTCGAAGCGGTCGATGCAGTGCCTTCGGGCGTCGTACCGGACTCGCGTGATCTCGTAGTTCAGCATGGGGGACCTCCGGACGCGTCGTGCGTCGAGTCGATCCTGCGCATGCCTGTGATGAGCGCAATCCGCCGGCCCGGCGAGCTAGACAGGATATGTCACGCGGGCAAGTCGTGGTCGGGCATGGATCGGGGGAGCGCCATCACTTCTTCGAGGGAACGGCTCGAACCCCGGAGCGACTCCGTGCCGCCTCGCCCCCTCCCCTCACCACCACGCCCCCACCCTCGCCCCGTGCGCGTCGCGCAATTCCGACGGTGCCTCGCGCAGCACGATCTCCTCGGGCAGCACCCGCAACGCCCCCGCGCGCACGAACGCACCGAGCGGGTGCAACGTCGCCGCCGCCGCGCCCTGTGCGAGGTACTCCTCGGTGCTGCACGCGAGGCGCGCGGCGTCCGCGAGGTAGGCCTCGAACGCGCCGCGGAACCGCCGCGACTTCCGCGCGGCCCGCCACAGCACACGCGCGCGAAACAGCTTCGGCCACGCGACCGGACCGGCATCGCTCGCACGCGCCATGCGCGCGGCATCGAACACCAGATCGCGCGCACCGGCGGCCGCGCCGTGCCGGTCGTAGTAGCGCCACACCCCGCGGCGCGCGTGACGTGCCGCTCGCGCGAGCGCCGCGTAGCGTCCGATCTCCGACGCCGTCAGCGACGCGTAGAACGCCGGCATCGCCCATCCGTGCGCGAGGAGCCAGTCGTTCACGTGACACACCGATTCGCCGCGCCCGACGAGCAACTCGCCGACGCAGCGACCGTACGTGTCGAACGCGTCCGACGGATGATCGACGCGCGTCATCACCACGCACGGCACTTCCATCGCACCGCTGCCGCCGGCGTTGCGTCGCAGATGGTCGGCGAGCCGCATCGGCACCTGCGCGCCGAAGTGCTGGCGGAACGGACCGCGGCGCGCGGCGTGGCCGTCGA
>CBIHQZ010001150.1:0-2810 GCA_966212315.1 uncultured Myxococcales bacterium | reverse complement strand
GTCGGCGCCGCGTGGACCACGTGGGCGGTCGCGCTCGGCATCGCGATGCCCTTCGGAGCTGCGGTCGGAGCGCTCGCAACGCGGCGAAGCGCGAGCACGACACTCGCAGGCATAGGCCTCCTCGTGCTGCCACTGCTGTCGGTATTGGATGGGCGCCCGATGCACGTCGTGATCGCGACGCTGGCGATGGCAGCCGTGATCGCGTTCGCCGCCCTGATGCCGGCGAAGCGCGCGGTCGTGACGTAAGCGCTTCGCGACGCCGCTCATCCGCCCTCGGTCGAGCGCTACTCGGACGCCGTTGCCGCGCCGCGAATCATTTCCCGCGCTGCCGCCCGCGTCTTGTCGGTGACCTTCAGCCCGCCGAGCATGCGCGCGACCTCATCAGCTCGCTCGTTGTCCTTCAACAGACGCACGCCCGACACGGTGCGATCGTCGACGACCTTCTTGTCGACCACGTAGTGGCGATCCGCATAGACGGCAATCTGCGGCAGGTGCGTGATCACCAGCGTCTGGTTGCGCTTCGCGACGGTCTTCAGTTTCTGCCCGATCACTTCGGCGACCGCACCACCGACGCCGGTGTCGACCTCGTCGAACACGTACATCCCCGCGTCGCCGACCTCGGAGAGCACGCGCTTCACCGCGAGCAGCGCGCGCGACAGTTCACCGCCCGAGGCGACCTTGCGCAGCGGCCGCGGTTCTTCTCCCTTGTTCGGTGCGATGAGAAACTCGACGCGATCGAGTCCGGTCGGTCCGAGCTTCGCCCCGTCGACGCTCAAGTCACCGCTCGCTGGCGATGTCGGCGTCACATCCACGACCACCCGCGCGCCCCCCATGCCGAGTGACTTCAACTCTCGCGAGATCGCGTCGCCGAGAGTCTGCGCGGCCTTTTTTCGCTCCACGCTGAGCGCACGCGCACGATCCGCCGCACGCTCGCGGGCCTTCTCGACCGCGCGCTCGAGTTCCTGAACGCGCGATTCGCCCTGCTGCAGATTCTCGAGTTCCGCGGCCGCCTTCGCGCGGAAGGCGAGGATCTCGCCGACGTTGGCGCCGTACTTTCGCTTCAATCGCGAAAGCTTCTGCATCGTGTCTTCGAGTTCTGCGAGCCGTTCTGGATCGCTCTGCACGCCGCGTGAATAACGCCCCAGCGTGCGCGCCGCTTCGTCGATCTGTGCGCGCGCGTCGTCGAGGAGCGTGAGCACGGGCTGCAGCGCGGGGTCGAGTCGAGCAAGGTCTTCGAGCGTGGCGCGGGCATGACCGATCTGATCGATCGCCGCCGACTCACCGCCATACAACGCTTCTTCCGCGGTCGTCGCACCGTCGCGAAGCTTGCTCGCGTGTCGCAATCGATCGCGCTCGACGGCGAGCATCTCGTCGTCGCCCGGGCGCAGCGACACCTCGTCGATCTCTTTGAGTTGATAACGGAGCAGGTCTTCGCGATCGGTACGCTGGCGAAGTTCACGGAGCAGCCGATCGAGCTGCGCGGACGCATCGGCGAATGCTGCGTGCGACGCCGATACTTCGCCGCGCAGTGCTTCGAGACGCGCCGACGAATCGAGCAACGAGAGATGCATCGCCGGATCGCTGAGCGACTGGTGTTCGTGCTGCGACGTGACGTCGGCGAGACCGGCCGTGAGTTGCGCGAGCTGTCCGAGCGAAACAATGCGGCCGTTCAGATAAGCGCGTGAGCGGGCGCCACCTTTCTCGGACCCGACCAGGCGACGCACTGTGAGTTCGTCGTCCCATTCGATGCCCGCTTCCTCGAGACGCGCGCGGAGGCCGGTGCGACCACGCACGTCGAACAGTGCGGTGACTTCGGCTTGCGTCGCGCCGCTGCGAACGAGATCGGGGGTGCCGCGCCCGCCGAGCGCGAGGGAGAGCGCGTCGACGAGAATGGACTTGCCCGCGCCGGTCTCGCCGGTGACGACATTGAGACCAGGACCGAAGCTCACTTCGGCGGCGTCGATGATGGCGAGGTCGCGCATCTGAAGCGAGACGAGCATGGCGACGTGAGGTAACGCCCGCGCTTCCGCGAAGCAAGCGGCGTCGCGAAAGCGCGGACGAGATATGACCGTTCGGTGCGAGTCCGCGCGTTCGCTCCGGACCGAGGTGCCGCGTCGGCGATCGACGCGTGCGTCGCCACACGCTCATCGAAACCGCACCGTCGGCATGCGCGCACAACTGCACCCGCGCACTCTCCAGACTCAGCCAGCTCGAGCGCGACGCTTGACCGGCGGGACCCCGGTGTTAGGGTCATCTCCCTCGCGCATCACGTTGGGGAACGACGCCGCGCCGACCGGAGTAACGGAAGGGTGTTCGTCGAAGCGACGCGCGCGGGACGAATGAGTTCACGCCCACCACCAGGTTTCCAGTCCATCCGGTCCACGTCGCCATGCCGCTGCTTTCGCAAAGGCAGCGTGCGATGAACCTCCCCTGGCCCGAACTCGTCGGCGCCCTGGCGTGCATTCTGCTCGGCAGCTTCGTCGCCGGTGTCGAAGGCGCCGTCATGTCGCTTCCGGACGCACGCCTGCGCGCGCTGCGCGACGAACTCGGCTCCGAAGCCGGCGCGCACATCAGCCGCTTCCTCGACAATCCGTCGAAGGTGCTCGCGCGGTTGCTGGCGTTCAGGGTCACGGCGCTCATCGTCGCGTCGATCCTCGCGTCGAACGCGCTGCTGCGAGGGCGCGCGCCCTGGTGGCACGTCCTCATTCTCTCGCTCTCGGTAAGCCTCGTGTACGGCGCGATCGCGGAGGTGTTCACCACCGTCGGACGCGCGCGTGGTCGCGGCATCGTCGCGCGCGGTGGGCACGGCC
>CBIHQZ010001149.1:0-2813 GCA_966212315.1 uncultured Myxococcales bacterium | reverse complement strand
TCTCGTGCTCGACAAGCAGTTGCTCGAAGCCGCGAACGTCGATCCGGACGGCCCGGTCGAGGTGTCGACCAATGGTCGCGTGATCGTCATTTCGCCGGTTCGGTCGAAGCGCGAGAGGGACCGCTTCGAGAAGGCGGAGTCGAAGATGCACGCGAAGTTCGCGGGAGCTTTCGCGCGGCTCGCGAAGTGAAGTTCCGCTTCCTCGGTCTCGACGAGGTGATCGCGCTGCACGCCGACCAGATCGAACGGTACGGAGGCTCGCCCGGCGTGCGCGATCTCGCACTGCTCGAATCCGCTGTCGCCGCTCCGGAGGCGTCGTTCGGCGGCGAGTATCTCCATGCGACGCTCCCCGAGATCGCCGCTGCGTACCTGTTCCATCTCGCGCAGAACCATCCGTTCGTCGACGGGAACAAGCGAATCGCCGCAGCGTCGATGGTGATGTTCCTCTACTTGAACGACGCGGACCTCGACTGCGACGAGGACGGGCTCGTCGAACTGACGCTCGGGGTCGCGAGCGGCCGGATCACGAAAGCGGCGGCGGCTGTTTTCCTCGCGGAGCGGATCGCTCGAGTCTAGCGCGCGAGATACCACCGCACCGCGCGCTGCCAGCACCAACTCGTGTCGGGCCGAACACCGTGGCCACTTCGTGCAGCATCGATCCCGATCGGACCATCGGCGCGCCCTCGGGATGCACCCGAGCGATCACGCCGCCGGCACCACCTTCACCGTTCGCGATCATCGCGGGGACGCGCGCGGTGTCGATCGGGAACCCACTGAGCTGGCTCTCGCATACGGGGCGTCTCTTCGAGGCCGCGGTCGCGAACGACGGCACCGCATCGAGCAGGTCGTTGACGGAGTCCAGCCACGGGGAATCTGAGCTTAGCTGCAAGCTCCCGCTGTACACGTACGGGGCGACGGACAAACGCGACTGCAGTTGCCACAGTGGCTCGGATCGTTCGTGACGTTCGTCTCGCAACCCGGGACACTCGGGCTGCAGTCGGCAAAACCCGCCGGACAACTGATGCTGCAGACGCCGCCGCTGCACGACGGGCCGCCGCTCAATGGGGAACACGCATTCCCGCACGTGCCGCAGTTCGCGTTATCGCTGTCGATGTCGGTTTCGCAGCCATTGGTCGGGTTCGCGTCGCAGTTCGAAAAGCCCGCGCGACAAGTGAATCCACACTCACTGGAGGTGCACGTGGCGCTGGCGTTGACGACGGTCGCGCACGCCGTCGTGCACGCTCCGCAGTGCGCTGGATCCGTCGCGAGCGCAGTCTCACACCCGTTGGCGCGATCGCCGTCGCAGTCGCCGAACCCGGAGGGGCATACCAGGGCTGCGTCAACCGCCAGGGCGTCCGTCGATGAAACGTCGACATCCGGGATGTCGACCGCGGGGTTGTCGACCATGACGAAGGCGTCCGTAGCGTCGCCAACGATGTTCGCGTCGAGCGCTGGTGCGTCGTCGATCGGCTGATCGGGGTGGTCACCGTCGGGCGCGCCAACGTCACCCATCGGGCCGGTGTCGTTCGTGACGTCGAGGCCGCTGGTGTCATCCGCGACGTCGCCACTGACATCCACGACGTCGCTGCCGTGCACATCGATCGTCGAAGCCTCCATCGCGTCGGGCCTCGCGTCCGCGGGTCCGGGATCTGGGGATCCGCAGCTGGCCACGAGTGTGAGCCCCAGCGCCGGTGCCCCGAACCGCAATCGCCTGAATTTCATTCGCATCCCCGATACCGTCCGCGCTGCGCCGACGGGCTTTGCGCAGCGTGCTGGCTCGATCACAGCCCGTCAATGGATCCGCGAGGCAACTGCCCGAGCAGCGGACCGGTGGAGGGAACCGAGGGCGCGATCGACATCGTTTCAGGCGAGTCGACTGCGTGTGCGCGGTTCGCCGACGGCACCGCGTCGTGCTGGGGAGCGGGCGTCTTCGGAGACGCGAGCCACGCAGTTCCTATCGTGCTGCCTTGATTGCGTCGCAGCGCACGGCGGCTCTGCACGGCGCGTCGTTGGTGACGTCGTTCCGCGGAGCGGCTATCGGCTCGAACCGCGCGCGTGCACCCGCCGCCCACTTGCAGTGAATATCCCCCGATGGATCCGTCCCTCCCGCCCGCGATCGAACGCTACGTCTCCGCCCACGAGCAACGCCTGACGCGCGCGTGGCCGCTCGTCGCCGCCGGCTTCGGCGCGGCCGCGGTCTTCTTGCTGGTGCTCGCGGCCGGCAAAATGACGCATCGACCGATGGACCGATGGATCATGGAGGACTGGGTCGGATGGGGCGCGGCGCTCGCGTTCGTCGCGATCGCGGTCGGCGCGGGCGCGGTGTTCGCGTTGCGCGTCAGGCGGCAGATCCCCGCGCCACGCCGCGCGCTGTCGCGCCCGGCGAGCGTCCTCTGGATCTATCCGATCGAGGTGAGCGTGAACGGGATTCCGTCCGCGCGCCTGGTCGGGCTGGCGATGGACGATGGCACCGAAGTGCGTCTGAACGTGGAGCCCGGTGAGCGCAATGCCGCGGTCGCGGAACTGCGTCGGCACGTGCCGCATTCGATCGTGGGATACGGCGAAGCGCAGGCGAAGCTGTATCAACAACGCGTGGCGGCGGCGGAGAGTCGATCGCGCGGTAGTGTGCGAACCGGTTGAGCGGTTGAGCGAACGGACGCGAGGGGCGTTCTCAGTCCCCGAGCGCGATGTCTTCGCGATCGATCACACCCGTCCCCGCATGCACGCGATTGCGCGTGACGACGTTGCCGCTCGAATCGAAGACGTCGAACGTGTCGTCGGCACCCGGCGCCATACCGAACGAGAAGTAGTGC
>CBIHQZ010001148.1:0-2814 GCA_966212315.1 uncultured Myxococcales bacterium | reverse complement strand
GTGTGTTCGATGCGACATCGCGAGCCTCACGAAGGTGAGGTTTCGGAGGCGTTGCTTCAGCCGCCGGGCCCAACGCCGAGGACACATTCGTGACCAATGCTCAGGTGATTGCGGCGGGTCGCACGCCAGCGTTCGCGCCGGCACATCGCGACGCTGAAGGCGGATCTGCGAGCACACGAGCTGCGCTCGATCTGCACAGTTGTCGAGCTGTCGGACGCACGAACTCGAAGACCGGGCCTCCGGCGCGCTCTATAGTTTCGCCTCCGCGCCCGCGCGCAATTGCATGATCGAACCCGCCGCCGAATTCTTCGAGATGTCTCTGGATAGCCTGTGTGTCGCCGGCTTCGACGGCTACATCAAGCGGGTGAACCCGTCCTGGACACGAACGCTCGGATGGACGGCCGACGAGTTGATGTCACGACCGTCGATCGAGTTCGTGCATCCCGACGATCGCGCGGCGACGCTCGCGGCGCGCGGTGGCCTCACGGTGGGCACGCCGTTGCGAAATCTCGTCAATCGCTACCTGCACAAAGACGGCAGCTATCGCTGGTTCGAGTGGCGCTCGGTGTCGCGCGTCGATCTCGGGTTGGTGTACGCGGCGGCTCGCGACATCACCGAACAGAAACTCGCCGACGAGCGACTGCGCGAGGCGAGGGAACTTCAGGGACGACTGCAGCGACAGTTGATCTTCGCGGATCGCATGGCGTCGGTCGGAACGCTTGCCGCCGGCGTGGCGCACGAGATCAACAATCCGCTCGCATACGTTCTCGCGAACGTCTCGATCCTCGCCGAAGAACTGCAGAACCATCGTGGGATCGACCCGTCGCAGCGCGATGAGTGGCTCGGCATCGTTCGCGATGCGCTCACCGGCGCCGAGCGGATCCAGAAGATCGTCCGCGGGCTCAAGACGTTCTCACGCGCAGAAGAGGAACGCCGCACGGTCATCGACGTGACGAAGGTGATCGATCTCTCGATCGACATGACGTTCAACGAGATCCGCCATCGCGCGCGGCTGGTGAAGGACTACGGCAAGATCCCGCGCGTCGAAGCCGATGATGCGCGACTCGGTCAGGTGTTCATCAACCTCCTCGTCAACGCGGCGCAAGCGATCGCGGAAGGCGACAGCGCGGCGAACGAGATTCGCGTCGTGACCGCGACCGATGAGGGGGGACGCGCCGTGATCGAGGTTCGCGACACCGGCTGCGGCATCGACCCGGCGGCGATCGGCCGCGTGTTCGACCCGTTCTTCACCACCAAGCCGGTCGGTCTCGGCACCGGCCTCGGGCTCTCGATCTGCCACAACATCGTGAGCGCGCTCGGCGGCGAGATCACCGCGTCGAGTGAAAAAGGTCGCGGCACCGCGTTTCGCGTGGTGCTCCCCGCTGCGACCACCGCTCCGCCCGATGCGGAACGCCCGGCATCGGCACCCGACGTGGCGCTTGCATGCGCGTCCATCCTTGTCGTCGACGACGAGCCTGCGGTCGGCAACGTGTTTCGCCGCATCCTGCGCGACCACGAAGTGACGTTCTTCACCAGTGCGCGCGACGCGCTCGCCGTGCTCGACACCGGCAAGAAGTTCGATGTCGTGTTCTCGGATCTGATGATGCCGGAGATGTCCGGGATCGAGTTCTACGACGAACTCGCGCGTCGTTTCCCCGCCGTGATCGAACGGCTCGTGTTCGTGTCGGGCGGGGCGTTCACGCCGAGCGCGAGCGCATTCTTCGATCGGGTCGACACCGAGCGTTTGCCCAAACCGTTCGTGGCGCAGGACGTTCGCGACATCGTGAAACGGTTGCTCGCGCTTCGAGCACGCTGACGATCCAGCGAAGGGTCTGCACGCGCCGGGGATCGTGCTGCTTGCGCTCGCTTCCATTCACGACACCCGCTGGCCCGGCCGTGTCGCGCCCTGGCGCGTTCCTGTACGGGCGCGCGCGCAATCGGAGCAGACCGCCCACGCGGAATGAAGTCACTGCACGCGTCACGGTGCAGGCAGCGCGGTCTGGTCCTTGCGAAGTCCGGGCTCCGGAGGTGTTGCAATGTTGTACTGGGCAGCCGTGTTCTTCGTCATCGCACTCGTGGCCGCCGTGTTCGGCTTCGGCGGAATCGCAGCTGGCGCGGTCGGCATCGCGAAACTGTTGTTCATCGCGTTCCTCGTCCTCGCGGTCGTTGCGTTCGTGATGGGGCGCCGTCCAACGACTGCGGTCTAAGGCGTACGGACCGGTCCGTCCGTACGATCGCGCGCTCCGCGTCGAGGTGAGCCTCGGGGCGGAGTGCGTGTCGTTCGCTGATCGTCCAGCTGTCCCTTCGCAGGAACGAACCTCGCAGCGAGTCGCACGACGGTCCCGAGTCGTGACGCGAAGCTTGCTGCGATGACGCTGGAACACACAGGCTCGGCCGAGCGCAGCGCGCGGGTCATGCTGCGAGCCTTTGCGCTGATCAGCGCGGTCATCGCGCTGACTGCGTTGGCCGCGATCTACAGTGCTTCGGTCGCCCGCAGCGACGTGCGCCGATCTGTCTCGACGGCGGTCTCACGGGTCGAGCTGGTGTGCCAGATGGGCAGCGCGATCGACCACGAACGCATCCTCGTCGACGCGCACATCTTCGAGCGCGGGGCGTCGGACATGGGGACGATCGAGGCGCGCATCGCGGCGTTGGATCGCGAGTTCGACCGCAGCGTGATGACACTGCGGGCGACGCAACGTGCGAAGCCGCGCGACCCGGAGAGGCTCGAGCGCGTGGTGGGTTCGTTCGAGGCGACGAGGCAACAAGTCGAGCGTGTCATCGCGCTCTCGCGCGACAATCAGGACATCGAAG
>CBIHQZ010001147.1:0-2814 GCA_966212315.1 uncultured Myxococcales bacterium | reverse complement strand
CGCTGAGCGGCGAATCCCACACTTCGAAACGTCCCTTGCCGACAGAGACGTTGGCGTACGGCGTGAAGTGCGCGCCCGTCTCCGCGTCGGTGAGAACCGAGTGGCGATGGGTAAACGTTCCGCGTCGCGCGTCCTGCCCGGAGAGACGCACCTGCGTTCCCTCGGCGAGGAGGCTCGAAAATGCGAGCGCTTCACCGCTGCCCCAGTCGAGGGTCTTGGTCCCCGCCTTCGCGTTGGCGAGTCGCGTGGTCCAGACCTTGAGCACCTTCTCGTTCGCCTTGAAGTGCGCCGGAAGCTTGTTCATCGCTTCGAGGTAGCCGATCAACTTCTCCGCGGAGACAGCGGTGTCGACATCGGGCGTTTCGGCGTCGGTGCCGCCGCTGTACTTGTTCCAGAAGCCCGCGAACGAGCTGATCTGCAGAACGTGGTTGGTCTTGCGCGTCTCGGCGAGGGCCTCTTCGAGCGCCGCTTTGCGATCGCTCGCGATCTGATCCGCCTCGGCCTGGCTCAGCGATCCCATCTCGAGGAGGCGTCGCACGTAGACCGTTCGCACCGTCGGCTTCTTGTCGATCGCGGCGTACATGAGCGGCTGCGTGAAGCGCGGCTCGTCGCCTTCGTTGTGGCCGTACTTGCGATAGCCGTAGAGATCGATGCAGACGTCCTTGCCGAACTTCTGGCGGTAATCCACCGCGAGGTGCGTAACCTGCGCGACCGCCTCGGGGTCTTCGCCGTTCACGTGGAACACGGGCATCTTGAGCATGCGCGTGATGTCGGTGGCGTAGCGGGTCGAGCGCGAATCGTTCGGCGACGTGGTGAAGCCGACCTGATTGTTGATCACGACGTGGATCGTGCCGCCCGTCGAGTAGCCCTCGAGGCCGGACATGTTGAGCGTCTCGGGAACGATGCCCTGCCCCATGAACGCCGCGTCGCCGTGCAACTGGAGCGGAAGAACCTTGTCGCGCTTGGTGTCCGCTTTGCGGTCTTGCTTCGCACGCACGCGTCCTTCGACGACGGCGTTCACGAACTCGAGATGACTCGGATTGAACGAGAGCGACAGGTGCACTTGCTGACCCGACGCCGTCTCGCGATCGGTGGAGTATCCGAGGTGGTACTTCACGTCGCCGCGTCCGAGATTGCGCTCGGGATTCTTGTCTTCGAACGCCGCGAAGATGTCGCGCACCGGCTTGCCGAGAATGTTGGCGAGGACGTTCAGACGCCCGCGATGCGCCATGCCGATGACGATCTCGGTGACATGGTGCTGCCCGCAGTTCTCGATCACGAGATCGAGCAGCGGGATCATGCTTTCCGTGCCCTCGCACGAGAACCGCTTCGCACCGAGGAAGTTCGTGTGGAGGAAGGTCTCGAAGATCTCCGCGTCGGTGAGCTTCTCGAGAATGCGTCGCTGCTGCGTGGGCGAGAGCGCCAGGCGATTGCAGGTCGATTCCATCCGCTCCTGGAGCCAGAGACGCTCTTCGCGGCTCTCGAGATGGAAGAACTCGACGCCGATCGCGCGGGTGTAGGTCTCTTCGCAACGCGCCACGATCTCGCGCAGCGTGGCGACTTCGGGGCCCGCGAGATCACCGGTCGGGAAGGGCGTGTCGAGATCGCTCGCATTGAGCCCGAACGTCGCGAGGTCGAGTTCGCGCGGCGGCATCGCCGTGAGTCCGAGCGGATCGAGATGCGCGAACAGGTGCCCGCGCGAGCGGTACATGTTCACCATCTGATAGACGCGTCCCTGCACGGTCGCGACGGCGAGCACTGCATCGGCGAGTCCCGGCGGCGGTAGCGAGGGCGCGCGCAGAGGCGCACCGGTCGAACCGATCGCCAGGCGAACCGCCGCGGCGGCTGCACCGTTGCCATTGCCGTTGCCGTTGGTCCCGGCGTGCGACGCTTCACCGTGCCCGTTGCCATTGGCACCAGCCTCGGCCCGCGCGGGATACAGCTCGTCCGGCGCGCCGGCATCGGCGGTGATCCGGTCGAAGTACTTGCGCCAGCTCTCGTCGACGGCCTGGGGATTCTCCCGGTAGCGGAGATACAGCTCTTCGACGAACGCCTGGTTGATACCGAAGTCTTGATTCATTCCTTCGCTCCGAAGAGGTCCGCGCTTGCGCTCGAGGACGCGTCGCAGGCCTGGTGGCGTCTGGAGTACCGGGTGCAGGTACCGTCAAGCAGTGAATCTACCAACGACGAGTCAGCGCATTCCATGGTGGGGCACGTGGTCATCGCAGGGTCGAGGCTCGATCGAGCCGAACGGATTTGCCCGACGATGACGCTCTGCGCAAGGCTCATCGCGCTCGGATCGCGACCGCGAAGCAATTGCGCGATTCGCCGCGCTGCCGCATGAGGGAGCCGATGTCGCAGCAGAGCAAACCCCCGCCGGCGGAGCATGCGCCTGCACGCCTCACGTTTCCGGTCGAGGGGATGACCTGCGCGGCGTGTTCGTCCCGCGTCGAGCGAGCCCTGCGCAAGGTTCCTGGCGTCGTCGAGGCGAGCGTCAACCTCGCAACCGAACGCGCGACCGTTCATGCACGAGCTACCGACGATCCGATGCGCGAAGCGCTGTCCGAAGCCATCACGCGCGCCGGCTATCGCGCGATCGTCCCGCCGGAGCCGCAACCCGGTGAACACGCGACGCCCCTCGATCGCGGCAGTGTTGCGCCCGAGCGATTCGGCACGGCACGGCTCGTCGGCTCGCTCGTCGCGAGTGTGATCGTGATGGCGCTCGCGATGATCCCGCCCCTCGCGGCGCTCCCCGCGAGCGGATGGATTCAGTGCGTGCTCGCGAGTGTGGTGACCTTCGGCGCAGGGTGGCCT
>CBIHQZ010001146.1:0-2819 GCA_966212315.1 uncultured Myxococcales bacterium | reverse complement strand
GAGGCCTTTCGTGGCGAGCCCGCAGGCGCAGCAGGAGCGACCGGCTGCGAGATGGGCGCAACGGCGGCACCCATCAGCGTCGGACGGCGGGCCGGCAGCTTCGGCTCGGCCGCCGGCGCAGCGCCTGGACGCGCGTTTGCGGCAGGCGGTGGCGCGCCTTTCATCGGCCCCGACGAGACGGGCATGGCGGGCTTGGAACTCGCCGTCGCGCTCGCCATCGGAGGACTCGCGGGACGTCCCGCCGCCGGGCGCGGCGCATTATCCATCACGCGTGGCGCAGCGGTGTTCGGCCGAACGCCCTGCACGGTCGGCTCGGGCTCGTCGTCGTCGTCGACCGGCGCAGCGCCATCGAGAATGCCCGCGAACTTCCCTCGCGGCATCGCGCGCGTGGGTTCGTCGTTGAACGCATCGGGATCCGGCGCCGACGGTTTCGGTGCCGCGTTCACGGTCGGAATCTTCGCGGTGTTGCCGGGCGCCGGGTCGTTCATCTTGCTACGCATCGCCGCCACGCTTTCGATTTGCGTGCTCACGTCGGAGTCGTCGTCGAACAAGCTCGTACCCGCCATCGGCGGCATGCTCGCGCGACTCGCGTCGGTGACCCCGCTGACGATCTGCGAGACCTCGAACTCCGGGTTCGGCGGCAGGGTGTAGAGAAACGCGTTGAGTTCGTCGGCCATCGCACGCGCGCTCGGATAGCGTCCGTCGGCTGAAACCGAGAGGGCCTTCTTGATGATCCCCACGAGCTGCGGCGGAAGATCCGCGCGCACTTTTTCGGGCGCATCGAACACGCCACGCGACACGCGATCGAGCAGCGCCGGCAGCGGCGCGTCCTTGTAGACCGGCTGGCCGGTCGCGAGTTCGTACAGCACGCACCCCGCGGAAAAAACGTCTGCACGCGGATCGAGCGGCTGCCCCTTCGCCTGCTCGGGCGGCATGTACGCGTACTTGCCCTTCACCACGCCGGCTTCGGTGGAACTCGCGCGCAGCGCGGCCTTCGCGATGCCGAAGTCCGTGAGCTTCACCTCACCAGCGGACGACACGAGGATGTTCGGCGGCGACACATCGCGATGAATGATCTTGAGCGGCTTGCCGTCGCCGCCCACTTTGCGGTGCGCGTGCTCGAGGCCGTCGCAGATCTCGCGCACGACGTACGCAGCGAATCGCGGCGAGCATCGCTGCCCACGCTCTCGCATCTTCGCGAGCAGTCGCGAGAGGTCGAGCCCGTCGACGTACTCCATCGCGATGTAGTGGGTCGCGTCGATCTGTCCGAGATCGATGACCTGCACGATGTTCCGATGCGAGAGCTGCGCGGTGATGTTCGCTTCTTCGACCAGCAACCGCGCGAACTCGGGGTCTTCCGAGAAACGCGGGTGGATGGTCTTCAGTGCGACGATCTTCTCGAACCCGGCAACACTGCGCGCTCGCGCGACGAACACCTCGGCCATCCCACCGACGGCGAGCTGACGAACTAGCTCGTACGGGCCGAACGGCCGCGGAAGATTCAGCGAAGACGCGGTGCCCACGTTCCGAGAATCCTAAACCGAACCGCGACCGGAGTGCGACAGAAGTCTGGGCTTTCTCGCCCCAGCACTCGTGAACGACGGTGGGTGACAGCTCGCCATGCCCCGCGCGCAACCGTTGAGAACACACACCGGCACGCCTAGACTGCCGCGCGTGACGACCACACTCCCCCGCGTGCGCCCCGAACAACTCCGTGACATCGGGCTCTTCGGCGGGCTGTCCGACGAAACGATCGAGTCGCTGGTCTCCGAGCTGGTGCTCGAACAGATCCACCCCGGCACGATGGTCATGCGCGAAGGCGAGACCGCGCGCGAGATGTTCGTGGTGCTCGGTGGCGAACTCGAGATCTTGAAGCACGGAGCGGGCGGCAACGAAGCACGCGTCGCGATGCTCGGCCCGGGCGACTGGGTCGGCGAGATGAGCATCATCGACGTGATGCCCCGCTCCGCCAGCGTTCGTGCGCTCGCGCCGTCGTTGCTCCTTCGCATCACCGCGGAGGACCTCGACAAGCTGTATCGACGCGACGTGCGCAGCTACGCGCTGTTCGTGTTGAACATGGCGCGCGAACTCTCGCGCCGGCTTCGCGTCGCCGACGGCATCGTGGCGGGCGTGATCGCGTCCGTGTGGGACGAGTATCTCGGCGCGACCCGGCGCAATTCGTCACCGACGATCAAGTCCAACGTGTAGCGGGCCGCGGGGTGGGTCCGCGGGCCTGATTCACTGCGCGTGGTTCGACAAGCTCACCATGAGCGGAAATCCGCTCAGTACAGCTTCCGCCCGCGCTCTTTCATCACGTCGACGATGATCCCCGCGGTCTCTTCGATCGCGCGGCCGGTCACATCGATCACCGGCCACTGCGGATGCGCGCGGAAGATTCCCTCGGCGAAGTCGAGTTCTTCCTTCACGTGCTCGCGCAGGCCGTAGTTCGTATCCGCCGGCATCCCGAGCTGACGCAGACGCGCGCGACGGATCTCGACGAGCTGATCGATCCCGATGGTCAACGCGACGATCCGGTCCTGCTGCACTTCGTTGAGCTCGGGCGGGACGGGCACACCGAGCACGAGCGGGCAGTTCGCGACCTTGATGCCGCGGTTCGCGAGATACGTGCTGAGCGGTGTCTTCGACGTGCGTGACACGCCAGCCAGGACGAGGTCGGCCTTCTTGAAGTTGCGCGGCTCTTTGCCGTCGTCGCTCTTCACCGCGAACTCCACCGCTTCGATGCGGCGGAAGTACTCCTCGGAGAGCGGCAGCGAGACACTCGGATTTCCTAGCGGCTCGGCATCGAGGAAGCTCGAGAG
>CBIHQZ010001145.1:0-2821 GCA_966212315.1 uncultured Myxococcales bacterium | reverse complement strand
GGTCGCGAGCGTGCCACCGAAGACGGCGGCGACAGCGGCGGCAGTAAGTTCCTTCGTCGTCGTCTTGCCCGCCGAGCCGGTGATCGCGACCGACGGAATCGTCCGTGTCGCGCGCCCTCGATCGACGAATGCGCGCGCGAGTTTCCCTAGCGCGACGAGCGTGTCGTCGACCTCGATGCTCGGTCCGGCCGCGTTCGTTCCGCGACGAACCAACACCGCGCCTGCTCCGCGCCCTGCCGCGGTTGCAACGTGCTGATGACCATCGTGCGTTTCGCCGACGAGCGCGACGAACAGCGAACCGCCGGCGACATGGCGCGAGTCCGTGCACACGCCTCTCACTTCGCGCGCGGCGTCGCCGTTGCGAAGTGTTCCTCCGGTCGCGCGTGCGATCTCACCGAGC
The DNA here is from genome assembly GCA_966212315.1 of uncultured Myxococcales bacterium. Classification (GTDB taxonomy): domain Bacteria; phylum Myxococcota_A; class Polyangia; order Polyangiales; genus CBIHQZ01. The sequence goes on along the minus strand of CBIHQZ010001145.1, from coordinate 2,421 downwards.
GAGAACCGGGCCTCGTTCGACGGAATCGGCGTCGCCACGTCAGCGCCTCGCCTGGAGTGCGTTGCGAGCTTCGATGCGATCGTCGAATGGAGTGCGCACGCCGTGAACCTCTTGATAGGGCTCGTGCCCTTTGCCCGCGACCAGTATCACGTCGCTTTCGCGTGCGTTAGAAATCGCCAGCGCGATGGCGGCACGTCGATCGAGTTCGACGAGATATCCGCGCGAAGCATGCGCGAGTTGCTCGACCTCGACGGGCGGCACGTTCGCGGCCACCAGTCCCGCTACGGCCATCGCGGCGATCGTCGCGGGAACTTCGGTGCGGGGGTTGTCGGTGGTCACGATCGCGATGTCGGCGCCACGCGCAACGGCGGCCCCCATCGGTGCACGTTTGCTCGGATCGCGATCGCCACCGCAGCCGAAGACGCACACGATCCGACCCGGACCGGTCGCACGCAACGCAGCGAGAACGCGTTCGAGCGCGTCGGGTGTGTGCGCGTAATCGACGAAGACTGCCGGCCGCGTGTCGGCCCCGAGCGTGACGCGTTCCAGTCGTCCCGGCGCACCGACCGCATCCGCCAGCGCAGCGGCCGCATCGGCCGCGGGGATGTCGAGCGCGATCAACGTCCCGAGTGCCGCGAGGACGTTCTCGAGATTGTGCATGCCGACCAGCGGCGAGCGGAGCGTGAGCGTGCCGTGCGGTGACTCGACCCTCGCCTGAATGCCTTGTGCATCGAGCCGCGATTCGGCGACCCGCAACGTCGCGCCCTCTGCACCGCGCGCGCTGTATCCGATGACGGGCGTGACCTTTCCTACGATGCTGCGACCGACCGCGTCGTCGACGTTCACCACACTCACCGCAGGTCCGCGCTCGAGAAAAAGGCTCCGTTTCGCCGCTGCGTAGGCCTCGAAGTCGCCGTGGAAATCGAGATGGTCCTGCGTGACGTTGGTGAGCACCGCAACGCGGAACCGAACCGAGTGCGCGCGTTTCAAGATCAGCGCGTGCGATGACACTTCCATCACGAGATGCGTCGCGCCCGCGTCGCGCATGGCGGCCGAACGGCGCGCGAGGTCGTCGGCTTCCGGGGTGGTGTGCGATGCGGACCAGTGCAAATCGCGAAAGCGATGTTCGACCGTTCCGAGGAGGCCGGTCGGGTTGCCGAGCTTCTCGAGTGCGTGCTCGATGAGCCATGCGGTCGTGGTCTTGCCATTGGTCCCGGTGATGCCGACGACCTCGAGGGTGAAGCTCGGATGGCGCCACGCCGCGGACGACGCGGCTGCGAGCGCGAATTCGGGATCCGGCACGAACAACAGCGGCACGTCGCCGGGGACATCACGGTCCGAGAGGATCGCGCCCGCATTGCGCGCGATGGCGTCGTTCACGTGCCGCAGCCCGTCGTCGCGCTGCCCTCGCCTGGCGACGAACGCATCGCCTTCACGCACGTCGCGCGAGTCGTGGCGCACGTCGCGAACCACCGTCGACGGCGAACCACGCACGATGCGACTTCCAGGGATTTCGTCGAGCAGTTCGCGAAACGTGACTTGTGGCTGGACCGAATTCGAATCACTCACGACGCGCCGACGTTACTCGTTGCGGTCGTCGTTCGCTCCATCGTTCGACACGGCGGCTGCACCCGCAGCTGTCGCTTCGGGCGCGCCGCCACCGGGCTCGAGTTCGAGCACGACGCGTCGATCGATGGGAAGCGGATCGCCGGCCGCGGGAACCTGTCGCACCACGCTTCCGCTTCCGTGCGGGACGGCCATCAGCCCGGCTCCGTCGAGCGCGATGACCGCACGACGCGCACTCGTTCCGATGACGTTCGGTACCCGCTGCCCTTCGGCAGCAGCCGCGCCCGTGACTCGCTGCACAGACGTCGTCGTGCGCTCGATCGTTGCGTCGCGATCGCGATCGGTCGGACGCGCTTGCACCGGCGGCGTCGCGTTCGGCTGCGCGGGGAGCCGGCCGAGGTAACGCAGCGTCTGCTCGGTCACACGACGAAACAACGGCGCCGAGACCGTGCCGCCCTGATGTGCGATGCGGGGTTCGTCGATCACCACGGTCACTACGACCAGGGGGCGATCCGCCGGGGCGAATCCGATGAACGAACTGGTCCATCGCGAGTCGTCGTATCCGCGACCGTGCTCGTTTGCCTTCTGCGCAGTTCCCGTCTTCCCCGCGACGCGCACACCGGGAATCGCGGCTTCCACGCCCGTTCCGCCCTGCTCGGTGACCGTCGTGAGCATGTCGGCGAGAAGCCGTGACACGCGCGGATCGATCGCCGGACGTCCGGGATCGGGGTTGTGCTCTTCGACGAGCGCGCCGGTCGCGTCGTTGATGCGCGAAACCAGCAGCGGCGACACGAGGCGGCCATTGTTCGCGACCGCACCGAGTCCTTGCGCGAGTTGAACCGACGTCACGCCGAT
>CBIHQZ010001144.1:0-2825 GCA_966212315.1 uncultured Myxococcales bacterium | reverse complement strand
AGAAGAAGAGACCGACGAGTCCGGCCGCATCTCGCGTCCTCCGCCCCGTCCGGCTCCGGCCGCGTCGGCGGCAGCAGGCGGACCCGTCATCGACGACTCGACCATCGGTTCGGCGGAGTCCGCGGAAGCGCAGGCGCTCGCGAACGAACCCGAGAACGATTACTACGATCGAGTTCGGCGCGAGTACCTCGCAGCGCGCCGCCAGGCCGGCCTGGGCGACGACGGCATGAACCACGAGCAGTTCGTGGAGAGCTTGCGTGCGAGCGAACAGATGCTCGCGCAGAAACACTCGATGACCCTCGTGCGCTTCCAGGTGCGGGCACAGGGGAGTCAGGTTATCTTCCGCGCCGTCGGCATCCGCTGAGCCGGGCCGTTCGTCCCTTTCGATTCTCGCCCACACTCCAGTCCTCGCGCTGTCGCGCCGGTCCGATCCGTGCGACGCGCAATGACGCGCGCAGCGGGGAATCACGGGGACGATCGGACGGTTCGAGTGGTTCGAACCTCAGGCGAACAGGCAGCACATACGATGGGACTCTTCGACTTTCTCAAGGGCAACAAGTCAGGCGGCGGCAAGAGCGAGAGCGCTGACGAGCGCACCGTGCTTCGTCACGCCGAGCGCGTGATGGACAAGCGCGCCATGAGCCCCGACCGCTTCGCTTCGATCGAGTTTCTCTGTCGTCTCGGAAGCGCCGAGGCGTGGCGCGGACTGCTGCCGCGATTCAACTTCACGGTCGACCCGTCGATGCAGGATCGCGACGAGAAGAACTTCATCTTCGAATCGATCACGAGCAATCCCGAGAACGCAGTGGAGCCGGTGCGCGAGTATCTCCGCACGGCGCCCTCGCTCACGTGGCCGATCAAGATGCTCAAGTCGATGCTCGAGCCGGCGGACTTCGTCGAAGAGTTGATCGACTACCTCGCGACGTTCGACACCGGCTACGAGAAGAACAGCGAGCGCAAGGCGCAGCTGATCGCGGCGTTGGAAGAAGAAGTCGACGAGCGCGTGCCGGCTGCGGTGCTGCCTTTCCTCGAGGATTTCTCGGAGGACATTCGCTTTCACTCGGTGCGCACGCTGGTCGCGCAGGGGAACGAAGAGGCCGCGCGCGATGCGTTGGTGAAGCTGCTCATCGACGATCAGTCGGCGCGCATTCGATCAACGGTGGTGGACGGGCTCGCGGAGAAGGCGTGGGTCGTTCCGGCGGCGAAGAAGGACGACGTCGCGAAGGTGCTCGCGAGCGTGGCCAACGGTCCGTGGACGGTCGCTGGTGATTTGAAGATCGTGCGCGCCGGGCGGTAGCGCCGAGACTCGACGCACGCTCCGAAGCGGCGGGGGACCGAGGTGTCGATCTCCGAGCCCCGCCGAGCGACTCAGTAGTGATACCCGCCGTGATACCCGCGGTATCCGCCGTAATACCCGTGGCGGTGGCCGTAGTAGCCGATACCCGGACCGCCGCCGATGAACGGCCTGCCGTAGAGACCGTAGGTGCTGTATCCGTACCCGCCGATCGATGGCGCGTACGCGTAGTTGTTGTAGCCGTAGCCGCTGCCGTAGGTGCCGTACGTTCCGTAACAGCCGCTTGCGAGTGCGACCGTTCCGACGAGCACGCATGCAGTGCACAGCCGCCGAAATGACGAGTGCATGAACCCTCCAGACCTACGGGTGGAGCAACGGGCATTCCCGCGACTCTGTCGGCGCCGCTGTCCCGACAGCTGATGCTGCCTCATCGGCGATGATCACCCGCGCTGTGGCCGACGGACCGCGCGCACTTTTCCCGTGCCGCCGCCGCCGCAGTAGAACAGTTCGCCGCCATCGGACTCGAGACCGCTCACGTTCACACCCGCCGGCAACGCGAGCGCTTCGAGCACTTCGCCGGTATCGCGCGACACGCGACGCAACTCGCTCTCGTCGTTCTCCCAGGTGCCGTGCCACAGATCGCCGTCCACGAACGTCACGCCGGTGACGAACTTCGTCGACGTGATTTCACGCAGCACTTTCCCCGACGTCGGATCGATCTGCAGGATCTTGCGATCGCGATGATGCGCGACCCACAGCGTGCCTTCCGCCCACGTGAGCCCCGCGCTCCCGTCACCGGCGGGGGAGGGGATGGTCGAAAGGATTGCGCCAGTCGCCGGATCAAGCTTCTGGATGATTCCGCCGGCGAGTTGAAACAGATGCTGTCCGTCGAACGCGGTTCCAGCGTCGGCCGCGACCGGGATCGCGCGTCCTGCTTGTCCCGTCGCGGGTTCGAGCGATTGCAACCGATCGCCGGTCGCGAGCCACACTGACTTGCCGTCGAAGCTCACGCCCGCGACCTTGCTGACATTCGGAAGCGGCTCGTACTCGCGCACGACCTCCGCGGGCGTTCGCACTGCGCTGGCATCTCGTCCCATGGATTTCATCTAGTCCCGCGCGCCTCTCACGACGAGTAACAATGTCGTCGCGAATCCCTCGGGGGGACGCGCGACCCATCGCTGCGCACGACCGCGCCCGATCGCTTCGACGCGTCCTTCCTCGTGCAAAGCGATCAGCGCCCGCTGCACCGTTCGCTGACTCGTCCCCATCGCGGTGGCGAGTGCCGACGTCGTCCACGACTCGCCGCCACGAAGCAATGCGAGCAGTGCGCTCGTTTCGCCCGGCGCAGGTGGAAGCAGCACCACGACGCCCGCTCGCGAGCGCGATTGCAGTGCATAGCCTTGCTCGGTCGGCACGAGATCCGCGAAGTCCGCGATCGATCGCCGCAGTCGACCGATCTCGACGCGAAGACGTGCGCGCATCGAGTCGGTGACGCGGCGTCCGCCGAACGCCGCAGCGACGAGCGAGGCTC
>CBIHQZ010001143.1:0-2825 GCA_966212315.1 uncultured Myxococcales bacterium | reverse complement strand
CAACATCGCGGCGATGACCCGCGCCGATGCCGAAGCGCTCTTCGCGTGCGAGGGCTCGTCGTGCGTGCGTCTGTTCCGACGCGCGGATGGCACGGTGATCACGAGCGACTGTCCGGTGGGATTGCGTCGCAAGCGGCGTCGTCGTCTCGCTGCGGTCGTCGTGGTGGCAGCGACTGCGGCCGCCGCGGTGATGGGCGCGCTCGCGGTGTTCCAGCGCGAAGGCGTGGTCACCGGACGCACGGTCGAAGCGAAGCCGGCGCCGCACAACGGCGTCCCGCAGATCGGGCAGATGGTGCAGCCGCAGGGCATCCCGGACATGCCGATCCAGGGAGGCATCAGTGCCCCGACCGCGCCGCCGCAGGAGCCGACGCACGTGCATCCGCGGATGGGGCGGCGCGCGATCCCGGAGCATCGGGATCCGGTCGGCGTCGTCGGTTTCGGCGGGTAGCAGGTACGGCGCTTGTCGCGCGGTGGCGGGGATCGATCGGAGGCGTGCGCACTACGGCGCATCGGCGGGAATCGAGCGGGGGAGTGCGCGCTACGGCGCCATCGGCGGGTACGAGTCGCGAATGCGGTCCTTGAGTGCGAGCTTCCGTTTCTTCAGGTGGATCAACTCGACCTGTTCGTTCGGTGTCAGACCGATCCGTCGATCGAGTTCACGAACCCGCTGATCGAGCACCGCGTGCTCTTCGATCAAGCGTTCCGGTGCCACGCTGCCCGTCACGATCGCTCGCTTCGCCATCTCGTCCTCCGCAGTCGTTTGCGCGCGGCGCCTCGTTCTGTGCGCCGCGTGTCGTGCAATTAGAGACGAACGATCAACCCGGTCAACTCTCGGTCTCTTCCCGACGCGTCGCCGATCAGGAGCGCACGGATCGTGCCGAACGCTCGTGAGGCAAGACGGCTCGATGGTGCGATTTCCCCGCTCCCCGGCGGCGCGAACGCGACCCGGGTAACGGAGCCAAACATCAGGGAACGCTACTCGTCCTCGGCGCGCGCCAGATCCGTGATGGCGGAAAGATCTTCCAGGGTGGTCATGTCGCCCGTCGCCGAGCCCGTGATCGCGATCTCTTTCAAGAGCCGCCGCATGATCTTTCCCGAGCGCGTCTTCGGGAGCGAGTCGCTGAACCGGATCGTGTCGGGCCGTGCGAAGCGGCCGATCTCGCGCGCGACGTGCTCCATCAGTTCGTGCTCGAGCTCGGGGCTCGGATCGGTCCCGGGACGCAGCGTCACGAACGACACGAGTGCCTGCCCCTTCGCTTCGTCGGGACGACCGACGACCGCGGCTTCGGCGACGGAACGATGCGACACGAGCGCGCTCTCGATCTCTGCCGTGCCGAGTCGATGACCCGAGACGTTCACCACGTCGTCGACTCGCCCCATCAACCAGAAGTAGCCGTGCTCGTCGCGACGCGCGCCGTCGCCTGTGAAGTAGATGCCGCGCGTGTCACCGATCTCGGTCCAGTACTGGCGTTGATACCGTTCGTGCTCGCCGTAGATCGTACGCAGCATCGAAGGCCACGGTCGCTTGATCACGAGATAGCCGCCTTCGTTCGGCTCGCACGACGTGCCGTCCTGGCGCACGACGTCGGCATCGACACCGAAGAACGGCAGCGTCGCACTCCCCGGTTTCGTCGGCGTCGCACCCGGCAGCGGCGTGATCATGATGGCGCCCGTCTCGGTCTGCCACCACGTGTCGACCACCGGACAGCGCCCGTTGCCGATCACGCGCTGGTACCACATCCATGCTTCGGGATTGATCGGCTCACCGACGGTGCCGAGCACGCGCAGCGACGAAAGATCGTGCTTCATCGGCCACTGCTCGCCCCATCGCATGAACGCGCGAATCGCGGTCGGCGCCGTGTAGAACACGGTCACGCCGTATCGTTCGCAGATGCTCCAGAGACGTCCCTTGTCGGGATAGTCCGGCGCGCCTTCGTACATGAGCACGGTCGCGCCGTTCAGCAACGGGCCGTACACGATGTAGCTGTGTCCGGTGATCCAGCCGACGTCCGCCGTGCAGAAGTACGTGTCGGCTTCGTGCAGATCGAAGACGTACTTCGTCGTGACTGCTGTGCCGACCATGTAGCCGCCGGTCGTGTGCACGATCCCCTTCGGCTTACCGGTGGTGCCCGACGTGTAGAGGATGAAGAGCGGATGTTCGCTGTCGACCGGGAGCGGCGGTGAGGTGCTGTTCACCGCTTGAATGACTTCGTGCCAGTAGTGATCGCGACCGGGCTCCATCGGCACGCGCTCACCGGTGCGCTTGAACACGATCACGTGACGCACGGTCGGGCAGTCGGTCACGGCGCGGTCGACGGTTTCCTTCAGCGGGATCACCTGCCCGCGTCGGTAGGCGCCGTCACACGTGACCACGATGCTCGCCTTGGCGTCGTTCACGCGATCGCGAACGGCTTCGGCCGCGAACCCGCCGAAGATCACGGTGTGCACCGCGCCGATGCGCGCGCAGGCGAGCATCGCGATGGCGGCTTCGGGAACCATGCCCATGTAGATCGCGACGCGATCGCCGGCGCGCACGCCGAGCTTTCGCAGCACGTTCGCGAAGAGGCATACGTCGCGATGAAGCTGATGATACGTGATCATCCGCGTGTCGCCGGGCTCGCCCTCCCAGAGGATCGCGGCCTTGTTGCGACGCATCGACGAGAGATGTCGATCGAGGCAGTTGTACGAGATGTTGGTGGATCCGCCGACGAACCAGCGCGCGTGCGGCGGGTCCCATTCGAGCGTGCGTTGCGGGGCAGCGAACCAGTGGAACGGCTTCGCGAGTTCCGCCCAGAACGCTTCGGGGTTGGCGATGCTCTCTTCGT
>CBIHQZ010001142.1:0-2825 GCA_966212315.1 uncultured Myxococcales bacterium | reverse complement strand
CGATGAATGCTCCGACGACCATCGCGACGAGAAAGAGCAGGTGTGCGGTCCACGGAACGTCGCGCGAGGCAGGGAGAGCGATCGCCGCTGGTGCAGGCGCCTCGGTCGCGGTGTCCTCGATCGCGACAGCGCCGAACGCGCGCTCGGTCGCTGCGAGCATTGCCGCTTCCAGCGCGGCTGCGTCGTCGTCGGATCCGGACATCATCGCGTCGGCTTCGCGAAGCCGGCGATCGGACGCCGCATCGACGACCCGACGAACACTGCCCGACACACCCAGTGGCTTGTGCAGAGCCCGCGCGTGAAGCGTCGCGGCGCTTCCCAGCGCCAACGCTCCGAGCCACCAGGGCCAGTACACACCGTTCATCGCGGGGCTCGCGTCGGGACGTTCAGCGTCTCACCGTTGGGCAGAAGGTTCGCCGGCACCGCGCCGCCCGAACACGAACGGCGAAATCGCTCGCATGCGCTGAACTGGCTCTCGCAATAATTCGACTGCCAGACGCGCAGCGTTGTCTTGAGACTGAATATCGGAAACAGCGCGCACGATTTCATGTGAGGACAGTTCGCAGCCAAGACTTTTCTCCTCGCGAGACAACCACCCCGTCGTGGCAAGGCACAGCAAGGAGGATGGTAGTGGGTCCGCCGAGGACTGCAGGACACGATCAAAACGGGTCGTGACGATTCTGCGGGCGGTGTCGCACAACATCGCGCGATGTCGCCCGAGAAGTGCTGCATGCGTATCGAACTGTCGGTCGCGACCGCGGCCCTTCTCGTCGGTTGCCTGCGCGGCGGACCGATTCAATCGAGGACTCAATGGAACATCGCTACGGTCGAGGTCGAACCCGCACCGCTCGATCCTGAACGAATCGAACGACGGTTCGGATTGCTCGTCTGCGCGGATCGCGCGCTCGCGGAGCCCGGGCCCGATTCGCTCTGGCTCGTCGCGGGTGACGCCACGGACGCGCTCCGAGCCGATGCGGCGCGCGGGACATTGAGCGCGACGAATCGCGGTCGACGGATCGACGCGGTGCTCACGCTCGATTCACAAGATCCAACACGCTTGCGCGTCGAGCCACGCGAACCGCTCGCGCCCGATGCGCGCATCACGCTCGTCGCAGGGGCGAATCTGCGGAGTGCCGACGGTGTTCCACTCACGGGCGCCGGCCTCGCATCGAGAGCTTTGGTGCGCTCCTTCCGCGTCGCACCCGCGCGGGAATGCGCGCCGCTCGGCCGTATCGTGTTTCCACTGACCGACCACGTCGCGCGAGATGCAACGCGCATCGTCGTCGGCTTCGATCGTGCGGTGCAATTCACCGTGCCGCGCCCGGTTCGCGTCGTCGACGACGGCGGTCGCGAACTGGACATCGCACCGAGGCTCGGCTGCTTCGACGACGATCGCGGCGCGCGCTGCATCGAGATCGAACCGCGTGAGCGATTCGACGCGGCAACGCACTATCGAATCACACTCGACGGCGTCGTCGACGACAGCGATCGAGCACCGCTCCTCGTGACGTCCGAGTTCACGACCAGCGACGCACTCCATGAACCGGCGGCATCGGTGAGCGAACCGCTCGCATGCGATCCGAACGAGATGGCCATCGCGCCTTTCTGTCTTCATCGCGATCGCGGGGCGCTCGTCGTCCGAGGCCAGACGCATGCGCCCGCTTCACTCCGCGTGCGGTTCGGCGAGTTCGAGGCGCAATCGATCGCTGGCACGCTGCATGAGGTGCGCATCGAAGGCGCGTTCACGCAGCCCGGCGGACCGCTCGACATCGCTCCGGTCGCGCTCGACGGCATCCTCTGGCATCCGACGCAGTACGCGGACATCGAAGCGCCCGCGCGTCGCGCGCCGTTGCGAATCACCGAGGTCTACGCGCGACCACACGCCGGTAGTGCACAGGAGTTCGTCGAGATCTCCAACGTCGCCATCGATGCGTTTCATGCCGAGGGCCTCCGTATCGCGACGCCTTCGGGCTCCGCCTCGATTCCGGCGTTCGACATCCCCGGCCGGACGCGGGCGATCATCGTCGGCGCGGCATTCGATCCACGCGGCGCGCCTCGGGTGGGCGATGCCGCGGTCGCGGCGGGCGCGCAGGTGATTCGCCTCGAGGGGACACTCGCCGGGCACGGACTCACCGATCGGGGCACCGACGTGTGGATCGCGAACGAAGCGGGCGAGGCGGTCAGCCGCGCGCCCACGGGACACACGACACTGGCACCACGTCTCGGCGTGAGTGTCGTGCGCGCCGACGCGCGAATGGACGAGGACGATCCCGCGTCGTGGACGTACGATGCGTCCGACGGAAGCACTCCAGGAGCTGCCGATCGATTGCGATGAACGAACGCGGTCCACGCACACTGCTCGACCCGAAGCCGTCACAGGCCGAAACCACGCTGCGCGGCACGGTTCAGTCGGTTGTCTTTCAGTCCGACGACGGCAAGTTCTCGGTGATCGTGTTGCTCGGGGTCGATGGTCGCGAAGCGCGCGTCGTCGGTGATCTGGGCGGCGTGAAGGTCGCCGAGAGCGTGCGCGTGACGGGGCGTTTCGAGACGAGCCCCACGCGTGGACAGCAGTTTCGCGCGTCGCTGCTCGTGCCGGAATTGCCGACCACCGTGAAAGGCATCGAGGCGCTCCTCGCGTCGGGATACGTCGATGGAATCGGCGCGGCGATGGCAAAGCGCATCGTGTCGCGATTCGGCGCGGGAACACTCGACGTGATCAGCGAGCAACCCGAGCGCCTTCGCGAGATCCCGGGCGTCGGCAAGCAGCGTGTGAAGAAGATCCGCGAGGCGTTCGACGCGCGACGCGCGGAAACCGAAGCGCGATC
>CBIHQZ010001141.1:0-2828 GCA_966212315.1 uncultured Myxococcales bacterium | reverse complement strand
CAATCCACTGCAAGCGGCACATCTCGCCGCGAACCTCGCGACGCGAAAGAGTTCGGAAGAGCCGGTTCGCGAACTCGTGGGACGCGTGGTTCGCAGTCTGTCGCGCGCCGACGCCATCACGAGCGGCCTTCTCGAGTTCGCACGATCGGGATCGAAGCCAGAGCCCGGCGCACGAACCCACGCGGCCGCGGTGATCGACGATGTCATCGCGGGGATGTCACCCGAAGCGACGCGTAGCGGGATCGAACTGCGCGCGGAGCCGGTCGCGCCGGTGCTCCTGGCGTGCAGCGAGGGGGTCTATCTCAGCCTCGTGGGGAACCTCGTTCGCAACGCGATGAAGTACATGGGCGATGGGCCGACCCGACGCATCACGGTGCGCGTGAGCGGCGACGGTCCGCTCGTGCGTACCGAAGTCACCGATACGGGGCCGGGCATTTCGCCGGCGAGCCTGCCATCGCTGTTCGAGCCTTATTTCAGGCTGAAACGCAGCGGTGGCGACGGGTTGGGACTCGGCCTGGCGACGGTGAAGAAGCTCGCCGAGAGCCACGGTGGGCGCGTCGGCGTGCACTCCGAACTCGGAAGAGGCAGCACGTTCTGGTTCGAGATGCCGCGCGCGGGCGTGACTTCCGACGTGCTGACGAGCAACGAGGGAGGCACGATCGCGGACGCGCGGCGGCCGCTCGGTTCGAACGCACGCATGTGATTCAGCACTCGCCGGGGCAGCGACAACTGTTGTCGCCCTGCGACGAACCCGACGCGCAGAAGAGCCCGCTTCCGTTCGGGATGCGCTCGTAGATCAAGCCGCCGCCGTAATGGATCTGCAGCGTCGATACGCCGGCGTCGATGCAGTGCTGGAATCGTCCGCGGCACTCGCACGCGGTGCGAAGCGTCATGAACTCGGCGCCGCCCGTACCGTAGCAACAGTCGATGCGGCACTGACACGGCGCGGGATCGCAGCCGTCGGACAAGCCGCTGTGGCACGTCTCGCCCCCGGTGCAGCACCCGTCGCCCGCGACCGGTGGGCAGTCTTGCGGCGTGTCGCACGCGGTCTCGCCGCAGTCGCACTGACCGTTGCCCTGGTGCGCACCGCAGTCGGAGCAGCAGATGGACTCGCCGCCGTTGCAGCATCCGTCGCCGCAGACCGCGCCGCAGTCTTGCGGACACGTGCACGTGTTCTCGGTACCCGTGCACATGCCGTCGCCGCAGTTCATCGGGCAGTCCTGCGGGCAGTTCGAAGCGGTGTCGGCGCCGTTGCAACAGCCGTCGCCGCACCGCGGATCGCAGCCGTCGAGCGCGCACGTGCAAGCGTTCTCGGTGCCGTTGCACTCGCCGTCGCCGCAACTCGGCGCGGCGGTGTCCGGGGGCGGCGGGACGTCCGCGGTGGCGGCGTCGAATGCGAAACCGCCGGCGTCGCTGCCGTCGACAACTGGCACATCGATCGAGACGCACTCGCCGTTCTCGCCGCAGCTCTGACCATGTTCTTCACAGAACGCGAGGCGGGTGCAGGGCGTAGCGCGCGTGCAGCGGGTGTCGGATTGCGCGCATCGGCTCGAGAGGAAGAGACGCAGCGTTTGTGTGCGATGGGGCGCGAAGTGAAAGCGCGCCGTGCGACGGAGGGCGAAACGCGCGGTGTCGATTTCGACGGTGACGACTGCGGCGGAATCGAGTGCGCCACCGTGGCGCGGGACGATCGCGAACGATGCGGGGAATGCGAGCCCGGCGTCGCCGGCGCGCCCCCATGCGCGTGCCGCCTCGGCGTCGGCGAAGGTCGTGCGAGAGCCGCCCTCCCCCACGAACGCGCGGATCGTGAGCGCCTCGTTCGGCGCGAGCTCAGTGGCGATGGAGACGAGGACTTCGGTGGCGGGGCTCACGCATGCGCTGGCGGAGACGGCGGCGACGAACGCGCCGAATGCAGCGAGCAAGCGGAAGCGAGACAGCATGGACGACTATCGTACGCGGGGCGGAGGCTTCCGGTCGAAGGGGTGGCTGCGGAACACCAGGGCCATGGCCGACGCGGTAGCGACGCGAGCACGCAGCCACGGCGCGCACCAAGCGGTGTCGGCGCGAGCAGTGAAGATCTCGAAGACCGTCCCGCGCTAACTGCCGTTCGCGGCGCGCGACCGATCACCACCGGTAGCGCGTCGCAAGCGCTGAACGACATCGAGCAGTTCGGCCTCGGTCGGTTTCTGATCGACGAGCGGCGCGAGCGATCGCACGGCGCCGGGAAGGTCATCGTGGACCTTCATGCCGAACGGGGTGCGAGCGACGATCGCCATGCCGCGCAGAACGGTGCGCATCGTTCCGGCCCAGATGCCCGAGCCTTCGATGACGATCGAGATCTGCCGAATGACCCCGGCGAAGGCCTCCAGCATCTTGCTCGCATCGGCGCGCGTCTGCGCATCCGCGACGGGAATGCCTTGCGGAATGAGCGTCATCGCGACGAGACCATTCGGATGGATCGTCTGCAGCGATCGATACGCCTTCACGATCTCCGCGATCTGGTCGCGCCCGGTCGCGCCCCGCAGATCCGTGATGACCAGGTTCGACCAGACAGCAAGGACGATGGCTTCGTCGCGAAAGAGCACTCTGGCGTCGGGCGGAAGCGTCGACATGTGCCCCACCATAATGCTTTCGAACGCTGAATCAGAGCGACTTCGTAGTGCGCCGGCGAAGCCTCGAGGTTCGATGGAAGCGCGGCTGGATGTCGTCGTGCTCACGCACACCGCGGATCAGGAGAGGCCTGCAGCCGAGAGACGACCGAGCCGTTCGAGGCGCTCGAGGCATTCACGCACCGCACGTTGCACGACGAGGTCCGCGGCCGTGAGTCC
>CBIHQZ010001140.1:0-2830 GCA_966212315.1 uncultured Myxococcales bacterium | reverse complement strand
TTCCGGGCGGACAGAACACGGGTGCCGGGTCAGCGCCGAGCGCGACGCCCGTATTGCTTCCGAGATCCGCCGCGACCGTCGGGCACACACCCGTGGACTGGCAGCCGGGCGTGCAAGTGCCCGGACACGGAGCGATCGGCTGAACGATCGAGAGGGTGTGAACGCCGACCTCGACGCAGTGTCCCCACTCGCCGTTCACGCAATTCCGCTGACCGAGATTGCAGAGCCCTTCGAATGCGTGGTCCGTGTCGGTGTCGAGATCGCACGAGACGGGCGCGGTGCCGGGCGCGCACGGACATCCGGGGGCGTTTGCGAGGCAGCGGTAGCACTCGTCGGTGAGGGAAGGGTCTTCGTCGTTGCAGTCGATGCCTGCGGAGCAGTTGATGCCGAAACCGTCGTCGTCGAGGTCGATGCAGCGGGTCGAGGGACGATCCGTGTCCGTTGCATCGCTCCCATCCATCCCTGCGTCGTCCGCCGAGATCGCATCACGATCGACGTCGGCGAACTGATCCCCGGGTGTGCCGCATGCGGCGACGGCCAACGCGATCGCGGCCAACAGCAGCGGTGTGAGCGCCGACGGCGACCATGACGACAGCGCGCCAGTCCTCACCGACCCTCGGAAGTCCTGGCGAACGACAGCGCACTCGGCCATTGCCGACGATCGCACGTCGAACCGACGCTTGGTATTACGCATGGTTCCGACACATTGTCTGTTTCCGCTCGACGCCGATCGCAGGCCCGTCCATCGCGACGTGCGCTGCACACGGCGTACCTCTCGCGGCGCGCGGCAAGATCCGCGTGGATGCGACGAGAATCCCGGAAAAGGTCCGCAAGCGGCGACATCGGATGAAAATTTTTGCGGGGTGCGTTGCGCGAGGTGTCGGCCAGACCGATGGGCTGCTTCTCACCCGAGCACATGTGCGCCCATCACCGCACACGCCGTCGCCCGTCGTCGCGAACCACGATGGGTTCGGATGCGTTGACTGCAGCGTCCGCTGCCGGCTCCCGCGAACGCGATGTCGAGCGAGTCGTGACGAGCTCGCCGACCGCGCGACGTCTGGCTGCCTCGAACGCGCGTCGCGCAGATGGGTCATCGTGGCCTTCTAAGCAGTCATTCAGGCCGCAATCGGTGCGGGGATCGAGACGCACGCGACCGCGCACACGGAGCGGCTCGTGCGAGGTACCGACAGTTCGAGATGGTTTGTCTCGTGCGGCCCAGCGAAGTCCTGCGTTCGTGCAACGCGCAGATCTCCAACGACGGCGCGTCGAAGAAGCGATTGCGCGGCACCGTTGCGAGATGGTGCCGCGGCGCTTGGTGCTGCGACTCACTACTCGGAACGGTCAGGTTCGTTGCCCGGCTCGAATTGCCCCGTAGACCCGAAGAATGATCCACCGAGAACAGGTCCTCCTCTCACGCATCGATTCGCTTCGCTCGGCGCTGCTGGGACATTCGATCTACGGCGCAGTGAACGATCTCCGATCGCTCCGGGTGTTCATGGAGTCGCA
Organism: uncultured Myxococcales bacterium; assembly: GCA_966212315.1. GTDB lineage: Bacteria > Myxococcota_A > Polyangia > Polyangiales > CBIHQZ01. The sequence goes on along the minus strand of CBIHQZ010001140.1, from coordinate 1,324 downwards.
CGTTTTCGCCGTGCTCGACTTCATGTCACTCACAAAGGTCCTTCAGCGCGACCTCACGTGCATCGACGTGCCGTGGATACCGCCGAAGCATTCGAACGCGGCGCGATTCATCAACTCGATCGTGCTCGGTGAAGAAACCGACGAGATCGAGCCTGGTCGCTTCGTCAGCCACTTCGACCTGTACCTCGAGGCCATGGGCGAAGTCGGCGCCGATCGCGTTGCGATCGTGACGTTCGTCGAGGCACTGCGGCGAGGAGTCGGGTGGCGGCAGTCGCTCGAAGTGAGCGGCGCGCCGCTTCCCGCCATTGCATTCGTGCGCGACACCCTGATGACCGCCACCACGCGCAAGACACACGAGATCGCGGCGGCATTCCTGTTCGGGCGAGAGGATCTCGTGCCGCTCATGTTCCAGCGGTTGCTCGGAGAGATCGAGGCCTCGGGCCTGCGCTGCCCGTCATTCAAGCTCTATCTCCAACGCCACATCGACGTCGACACGAACGAACACGGACCACTCGCGCGGCGACTGCTCGGAGACCTCTGTGGTGACGACGAAGCATTGTGGAACGACGCGGCGACATCCGCGGCCGCGGCGCTCCGGTCTCGACTCACGCTGTGGAACTGCGTCGAGTCGCTCGTGCGTTCGCGCTCGGAGGTGAGTTCGATGAGGGTCGGCGAACATGCGCCGCCCGCCGATCCCGATGTCACAGGCCGATGGACGATTCGCAACGAGGGTTGAAGGAGTGGACGTCATGAAGAGCACAGACAATCTGCGCCGGCAGCATCGTGAATTGCTTCGTATCGCGACGGAGATCGGGGTGCTGATCCGCCCCGACCGCATGCCACTCGATGCCATCAAGATCCGTATGCTGATCGCATCCATGGCGGGGATCCTCAACGTGCATCTCGCGATGGAAGACGGCGTGATGTACCCGCAGTTGCTCCAGCACTCGGACGTCTCGGTGCGCGCGCTGGCGAAGCGGTTCATCGACGAGATGGGAACGCTGCGCGCCACCTTCACGGACTACGTACATCGATGGAACGTGCCGGGCGCTGTGCTCCAGAGATCAGATGTCTTCGTGCGCGAAACGAGCGTGCTGCTCGACGCGCTGGTACGACGCATCGGCCGCGAGGATTTCGAGCTGTATCCGTTGGTGGAAGAAACGACCGAGACGATGCCGCCGATCTCCGCGCAGAGTTCGACCACCGAGCCGCGTCACCACTCGGCGCAGTTCCGCGGCCCTTCCCACTGAAACAGAACTGCCGGACCGAGCGGCCACGGCGGCCCGCCAAACTGATGGCGCTCGGCGGCCGACGCGGATAACCG
>CBIHQZ010001139.1:0-2841 GCA_966212315.1 uncultured Myxococcales bacterium | reverse complement strand
CGTACTGCACCGATTGAAGCGCTGGATTCGCGCCCCTCACGAACACCCGGGCATCGCGCACGTGATCGACACGCACGCACTCCCGCCGTTCATCGCGCCTTCCGACGCGGTGCCGCAGTTGCCGTTCGCACTCACCGAGTGATTCGCCCCCGAGCCGCAATCGACCGGCGCGCCGACGATCACATCGCCCGCGTTGCAGCACACCATGCCGTTGCCGGACACCGCGCCCGTCGTCTGCTCGTACGTCGCGCGCATGCAGCACGCGCTCGCCTCGCAGATCTCGCCCGTCATACACGCGTGACCGCACGCGCCGCAGTTCCGTGCGTCGCTCGTGGTGTTCACGCACGTCGTCGCGCCACCGCCCGCCACCGGACACGCCATCTCGCCGGTCGCGCACGTTCCGCCGCACGCGCCGCCGCTGCACGCCATCCCCGCCGTGCACGCGTGACCGCACGCGCCGCAGTTCATCGCGTCGCTGTCGATGTGTACGCATGCGCCGTTGCACGCGGTGCTGGTCGCATCGCAGGCGAGTACGCACACGCCCTCGACACACACCATGCCTGTGGTGCACGCGGGGCGGCAGTACTCGATCGCGTCACTGCTCGCCTCGCTCGTCGCACCGTCGCTCCGAGTCACATCGTCGCGCGATGCATCGCTGCCCGTCACGGTGCCTTCGGCGCACGCCGCGAGTGCAATGGCGAACAGCCAGGCGAATGAACCGGCGAGCCCCCGACGCGCGGTGTGCATGACGTGATGCTACCTCACCCCGGCTGCCGCCCGCCCCTGTCCCTCCGACGCCCGCGCGGCGCGCGTGCAACGCAGGCGTCGTCGAAAGAGGGGCTCGGGTGCTTGATGCGTCGGCGAAGAGCGGTCGTGAGGACAACGTTCGATGCGGTAAGGCGCCCGACGCAGCAGGTAGCACGTCGTCTCTCCCCGCCCAGACACCTCGCCCACGCCCCCAACTCATCCAGCCCCTCTTTCGACGACGCGTCGCGTTTCGCGAGTGACGCCGTCGCGTCGGAGGGAGAGGGGCGCGCGGCAGCGGGGGTGAGGTGCCGCCCCCTCCCCCTATGCCTGACTCACCCGCTCCGCGCTCTCGCGCGACGCGCGTGCGCCATTCGACCCACTCGCCGCCGGCGGCTCGGTCTCGCGCGCACCCGGGATCGCACTCGTCCCACCGATCGGCGTGCCCGACGGCGATCGCGCTTCGAGCAGCAGTCGTCGCAGCTCGTCGCCGTCGAGGTATTCCTTCTCGATCAGCACCTTCGCGATGTGTTCGAGCGCCCCGCGGCGCGATTCGAGCGCCTCGAGCGCGCGCTTCTCGGACTCCTCGACGATGCGTCGCACTTCTTCGTCGACGGCGTTGGCCACCCTGTCGCCGCTCTCGCCGCTCGTGCCGCCCGCCTCGGTCGGAATGAACGCCGCGCGTCGGTTGCGCGCGATCGTGACCGGGCCGATTCGTTCGCTCATGCCGAACTGCGTGACCATCTCGCGGGCGAGTTCGGTCGCACGCGACAAGTCGTTGCTCGCGCCGGTCGAGAGATCACCGAACGCGATCTTCTCCGCCGCGCGTCCGCCCAGCATCGCCGCGAGACGCGCTTTCAGCTCGCCCTCGGTGATGATGTAACGGTCCTCGGTCGGCAGATGCATCGTGTATCCGAGCGCGGCGACACCGCGCGGCACGATCGAGATCTTCGCGGTCTTCTCCGCACCCGGCAGCACCTCGCCGACGATCGCGTGTCCCGACTCGTGGTACGCGACGCGAATGCGCTCTTCGGGGGTGATGATGCGCGACTTCTTCTCGAGCCCCGCGACGACGCGATCGATCGCCTCGGTGAGATCTTCGCGTTTCACCGTCTGATGATCGCGACGCGCTGCGAGAAGCGCCGCCTCGTTGATGATGTTGGCGAGATCCGCACCGGCGAAGCCCGGCGTGCGCGCGGCGATGTCGGCGAGGTCGACGTCGGCATCGAGCTTCACTTCACGCGCGTGCACTCGAAGAATCGCTTCGCGCCCACGACGATCGGGTCGGTCGACGAGCACCTGGCGATCGAAGCGCCCGGGACGAAGCAACGCGGGGTCGAGAATCTCGGGGCGGTTCGTGGCCGCCATGATGATCACGCCCTTGTTCGCGGCGAAGCCGTCCATCTCGACGAGCAATTGATTGAGCGTCTGCTCGCGCTCTTCGTTCGTCCCCATCACGTTCGCGCCGCGCGAGCGGCCGAGCGCGTCGAGTTCGTCGATGAACACGATGCAGGGCGCATGCTGCTGCGCTTGCTCGAACATGTCGCGAACACGCGCGGCACCGACGCCCACGAACATCTCGACGAACTCCGAACCCGAGATGTTGAAGAACGGCACGCCCGCTTCGCCCGCGACCGCGCGCGAGAGGAGCGTCTTGCCCGTTCCGGGCGGGCCGACGAGCAACACGCCCTTCGGAATCTTCGCGCCGAGCCGGGTGAACTTCTCCGGGTGCCGCAAGAACTCGACGATCTCTTGCAGCTCTTCCTTCGCTTCTTCGACACCGGCAACGTCGGCGAAGCGCACCGTGATCTCGCTCTCGCCCGCGACCTTGCCTTTGCTCTTACCGAACGCGAGCACGCTGCTCTGTTGCGACTGCGCGCGTTTCATCATCGATCGCCACGCGAACACGAGCAGTGCGATCGGCGCGATGGTCAGCAGGAACATCCACATGCCGCCACGCTCGGGCACGCCCGACATGCGCACGTGATTCGCTTCGAGCAGCGAGATCAGTTCCTTGTCGTCGCCGATGCGCACCGTTTCGAAGTCCGGCCCCGGTCCCTGGCTGCGCGGCAAGGGCGTGAGACGCGTGGCGGGAGG
>CBIHQZ010001138.1:0-2846 GCA_966212315.1 uncultured Myxococcales bacterium | reverse complement strand
CGAACAGCACCAATTCGCCCTGGTCGGCACGCACTGACGACGCGTCGTGTGTGCTGTTCGCACCCGCGTCGGATTCTGTGGTGACGGCGACAGAGCCACAGCCGGTCAGCGCACCGACGAGGAGCGCGAGCGTGAGGGGGCGGCGGACAATAGAAAACAGCATGGAGCAGACCTCTCCGTTGAGATGCATGGATGACCGCCAGCACGGCGCGTTCAGCGGTTGCCGGGTGTCTCCCTCTTCATCGGGCAGATGCTCGAGGACTTAAGCGTCGATGTTTGCGAGTTGGTCGATGGACAAGAAGGCGCCGCCGCGGCGTGTTCATTCGGGGCGCAGCGCGTTCATCGCGGACTGCGGCGCGGGCACGAAGTCAGTGCGCGTTCCGAGCGCGCTCGAATGGCTTCGACAGAACCGCGCGTCGGCGAGTTCCGGGGAGCGGACGATGAATTCGACAGGGGAGACCGGACGAAGTCGCGAATCGAGGAGGCGGGGGTGTCAGCGACATGCGCGTGGGAGATCTTCAGCGAGAGGGCGCGTCAGCGTTCCCGGTCGCGAGCTGTCGGCGCCCCGCGGGAGCTTTGACGCGGATCCTGCTCGGGCGCGAGTCGTCGAGTGGTTCGACAACCTGTTCGCGTACACGACCGATGGCCTGCGTGACCAGCTGCGAGATCCGCGCTTCGGTCACGCCGAGCAATGCGCCGATGTCGCGCATCGTGCGGTTCTCGGCGAAGTACATGTCGAGCACTTCGCGGAGTCGCGGCGGCAGCGCCTGTACTGTTCGCTCGACGCGACGTGCCGACTGCGACGCAACGGCGTCGTCCTCGGGCGAGGGCGCGTCGGCGACGAGTGGGTGACTCGGTCCGCAGTCCCCTTGCTCAGGCGGCGTTGCGTCGCACGACACCGCTTCGATGCTCGCGTGTTCGACGGATGCTCGAAATGCATCGAGCGACATCTGCAACTCCGACGCAAGTTCTCGTTCCGAAGGTCGGCGACCGAGTCGGCCCGAAAGCCCCACACGACGGTCGCGACTGCGGTGACGCGAAATCCGTTGGGGAGTGTGAACGCGAGCACGACGCGCGCTCCTCGCGCCGATCGCGAACGCTTCGCGGCGGATCCCGCGGCGTGACCGAAGCGGGTGCGTGGACTCTGTTCGGCACCTCGCTCCGAAAGTTGAGGGATGGCTTCCGATTGTTCGACGGCCGAGCAGTCCGTCGCTCGAGAAACCCCGCACAAGCGCGCCTCGACGCGGACTCTTCTTGCGTCGCCGCCACTGATCAGCCGTGACGCGACGTGACGCCTGTGTCGAATCGCGCTTAAGGAGCGCGCGGCGCGGCCGATGGAGCGTTTGAATGCCGCTCTTCATCGGGGCGGCCGCGCACCGGGAGATCTCTTGGACTCCGAAGCATGGACCCGCATCGACACGATTGTTGTCGAGTGCACCGACTCGCTCTTGCAGGCGTTCGGGGTGCGCGCCGTACACATTCCATCGGCCGACCTCCGGGTTGCGCCGGTGCGAACCACGCTCGCCGTCATCGGCTTCTCCGGAAGGCCGCTCCACGGATCATTCGTGTTCAGCGCGGACGAGTCATTGCTGGCACGCACGTACGTGAACGGATCGGGCGGGAATCTCGGCCCCGCCGATGTCGACGCGTGTGACTGGTCGGGCGAACTCGCGAACCAGCTGCTCGGACGGATCAAGAACAAGCTGCTCGATCACGGTGTCGTCATCGACCTGAGTACGCCGACAGCGCTGTCGGGACTCGAGTGGCGCGTCGGCCGATCGGTGCGCAATTCGAAGTGTCACCCGCACACTTTTCACGCAGGCGATGACTTCCTGCAGGTGCGATTCGAAGCCGTCGCGCAGGGCGTACTGACACTCGAGGCGTCCAATGGGGCGTCCGACTCGGATCTTCGCCGCGAAGGCGCGTTCATTCTTTTCTGATGGTCAGTGACCGCGATCGGGTGACGAACCACTCGGAGAAAGCAGTGCGGACGATGTCGACGGCAACGAAGATTCTGGTGGTGGACGACTCGCGAACGGTGCGGCAGCAGGTCGCGAGCGTGCTCACCCCTGCGGGTTTCGATGTACTCGAAGCGGAGGATGGCCGTGACGGTCTCGCTCGGCTCGAGCACTCGCCCGAGACGAAGCTGGTGATCTGCGACCTTCACATGCCCGTGATGAATGGACTCGAAATGCTGGTGTCCGCGAAGGGCAACGAGCGCTGGCCTGGTCTGCGCTTCTTGATGCTGACGACGGAGGCGCAGCCGTCGCTGGTGCAGCAGGCGAAGAACGGTGGCGCGAGCGGATGGATCATCAAGCCGTTCAAGCCGGAGCTTCTCCTCGCCGCGGTACGAAAGCTCGCGAAGTAGTCGTGGCGACGCTGTGTACCATCGCGAGGCCCGCTCGCGGCGCGGAGGCCGCGATGACGAAGTCGAAGCGCACAGCGCGAACATCGTGGATCGCCGCACGCATGCCTCACGTGCAACTCACGAAGCTCTCCGTGTGTGTCGCGGCCGTGATCGCGCTTGTCGCGTTCGTCGCCATTTGTTTCCCCGCGATGCAGATCGCCGATCTGCACCGTGCGCTTCATGCGCGTGCACGAACCACTTTCGGCATCCTCGCCGATGGCGTGCGACTCGCACTCGCGACCGACGATGGCTCGAGCGCGCACGAGATGTTCGAAAGCGTGGCGCAGGATCGACTCGTCACGGGCATCGCGCTCTTCCGCGACGACCGACGGCTGCTCGAGTCGCACGGGCGCATCGCCTCGAATCCACCTTCGATGTCGCGCGCGATCGAGTTGTCCGAGCACGGAAGTGTCCTGCGCATCGAGGGCCCGGTCGTCGC
>CBIHQZ010001137.1:0-2848 GCA_966212315.1 uncultured Myxococcales bacterium | reverse complement strand
GCCGCGCAACGCGATGGGCAAAGTCATGAAATCCGCGCTGCGAACGAGCCTCGAGAACGAACGCTGATGGCGGGGTATCGCTTCGACGAACTCACGCGCGAATGGGTGGTGATCGCTCCGGCCCGGCGCGGGATCCCGATCGATCCCACCCTCGCGCGGGCTCCGAATGCCGCGCCTTCCAATGCGAACTGTCCGTTCTGTCCCGGTCACGAGAGCGAGACCGAGGAGACCATCGCCGCGCGGAACGACGAGGCCGGGCGATGGCTCGTGCGAGTCGTCGGCAATCGTTTTCCGAGCGTGATGCGAGACGCGCGGATCGAGGCCGCTGCGACCGGCGGCGACGAACGTCCGGCGACGGGTGCTCACGAAGTGATCGTCGAAGCGCGCGAACATGATCTCGACCTCGCCACGCTCGACGAGGCTCAGGCGGTGCGCGTGCTCGAAGTGTTTCGCGATCGATACGCGGCACTCGAGGGTGACCCGAAGTTCGCGGCGGTGAGCCTGTTTCGCAATCGCGGTGTTCGCTCGGGAAGCTCGCAGTCGCACCCGCACTCGCAGATCGTTGCGACCAGCGTGTTGCCCCCCGCGTTCGAGCTGCGCCATCGCATCGCGCGCGAATACGCCGTAGCCCACGACGACGCGTCGCTCCTCGACGACCTTGCGTCTCGCGAGCGCGATGCGGGCGCGCGCATCGTCACGTCGACGGAAGCACTCGATGTGTACTGCCCGTTCGCATCGCATCGCTCGTACGAGACGTGGATCGTTCCGCGCACGCGTCGCGCGTCGATCTCGCAGTGTGACGACGCCGAACTCGCGGTGCTCGCGACGACCCTCGTGCACACCATCGCCGCGGTCATGCGCGCCACGCGCGACGCCGCGTACAACGTGCTCGTGCGTCACCCACCCGCGCGATCGCGCGAGCCATGGGCGCGCTGGCACATCGAGATCGTTCCGCGCACCGGCGGCGATGCGGGCTTCGAACTGCTCAGCGGCATGGAAGTCGTCCCGGTTGCGCCCGAGGCGGCCGCGGCCGCGATTCGAGCGTTCGTAACCGCCGGCGACGGCGCGGCGTAGAGCGTTCACCCCACGCCACCGGAGCCCGCATGACGCTGACTCGTTTGCTCGCCGCGTTGCCCATCGTCGCCGCCTCGTTCGCGATTTCCTGCCGAGGCGGATCGCCGCCTCAATCGCGCGCCACGCAAGGTGCCGTCGATGTCGCATCGCAACCTCACGCCGCGAACAACGCGCCATCGACCGCGAGCACTGCGCCACGTCCCGCCGTCCGGCTCCCCGATCCTGCCCAACGCGAGCAGGCGCCCGAACTGAGCGGCGGCATCGCATGGCTCAACACCGATCGACCGTTGCGCATGTCCGAGTTGCTCGGCCAGGTCGTGCTCGTCGACTTCTGGACCTACTGCTGCATCAACTGCATGCACACCCTCCCCGTTCTCGCCGAGATCGAACGGAGACATCCGCACGACGCGGTCGCCGTGATCGGCGTGCACAGCGCAAAGTTTCCCGGCGAACGCGAGGCCGATCGGATCAACGAAGCGATCGCGCGATACAGCGTGCATCACCCGGTCGTGGTCGATCAGGAGAACACCATCTGGGACGCGTGGCACGCCAACTCGTGGCCGAGCGTGTTCGTGATCGACACCCACGGTCGCATCGTCGGACTCGTCTCGGGCGAACCGAACATCGAAGGGCTCGACGCGATCGTGAACACGCTGCTTGCCGAAGGCCGCGCGGATCATTCACTGGCGGCCGAGCCGATCGCGATTCATGCCCCCGCACGCGCCGACACGGGACCGCTCGCGTATCCGGGCAAGGTCATCTCGCTCGGCGGCGATCGCATCGCGTTCTCCGACTCGGGTCACGATCGCATCGTGGTCGCGCACGTCGATGGACGCGTCGAGTCGGTCATCGGCCAGGGCATTCCTGGATCGAGCGACGGAGACTTCGAGCACGCGCGATTCCATCATCCGCAGGGGCTCGCCGCAGAGCCGGTCCCGAGCGGCGCCGTGAACGTGCTCTACGTCGCCGACACCGAGAACCATCAGATCCGCCGCGTCGATCTCGCGCATCAGCAAGTGACCACGCTGGCAGGCTCGGGAACGCTCGGCCGCGGCGTCGAAGACGGACCGTTCCCCGCGCGCACCGTCTCGCTGCGATCGCCGTGGGACCTCGCGCGCGTCGGCGACATGCTCTACGTCGCGATGGCCGGCTCGCATCAGATCTGGTCGATGCGCCCCGCCGACACCGAGATCGGCGCGTGGGCGGGCGACGGCCGCGAGGCGCGTCACGACGGCATCGGCATGGACGCTTCGTTCGCGCAGCCATCGGGCCTCGCATCGGACGGTCGCGCGATCTACGTCGCCGACAGCGAGACCAGTTCCGTGCGCGCGATCGATCTCGCGACTCGCTCGGTGCGCACGCTCGCAGGCGAAGATCTCTTCGTGTTCGGTGACATCGACGGACCCGCGGATCGCGCGCGACTGCAACACCCGCTCGGCGTCGCAACGATCCCGGGCGAGCCCGGCGTCGTGTACGTCGCCGACTCGTACAATCACAAGATCAAGCGCATCGACGTCGCGACACGCACCGTGCGCACCCTCGCCGGCGCGTCCGATCGCGCACCGTTCTTCGAGCCCGCCGGGCTCACGTGGGTGGGCAACGAATTCGTCGTGACCGACACGAATCACCATCGCCTGGTGCGCATGTCGCGCGACGGACGCACGGTCACGCCGATTGCTTTCAACGCGCTCACCGCACCCGTCGCACAAGTCGTCGACGCACCCGCGGCACGGCCCGGCGCACAACGCTGACACCGATGTCAGCCCGGCTCTCG
>CBIHQZ010001136.1:0-2850 GCA_966212315.1 uncultured Myxococcales bacterium | reverse complement strand
TTGTTGCCGACACGAGCCTCAGCGGGTCGTGCCCCATCATCACAGGTGATCCCGGCAACGCCGTGCTCGTCTTCCTCGACGATCTCGTGCAGCGAACCGGCGTTTGCTACGCGACGATCGGCACCGCACCGAACCGCAAGTTCGTGGTGACCTGGAACGACGCGCGCATGTTCGGGGACACGACGACGCACCTCACGATGTCGATGATCCTTTCCGAAGGGACGGACACCGTCGACGTCGTCTACGACACGCTCACCGGAGCAGACACCGACGGTTCCTTTGCCGTCGCGGCGATCACCAACAACAACGCGAGCCGGAACACGACCTACTCCTGCAGCATGAGCAGACTGATGTCGGGTCTCTCCATTCGCTACACGCCGATGTGATCTGGGCAGCTCGAACGAAGCTCCCGCTTGCTGCCCACGAGGAATTCACATGAACCGTTCAACGACCCTGCTGCTGTCTCTCTTCGCGATCGTCGTCGCCGCGTGCGGCGGCCCTGACCGTAACCGCGACGCCAATTCCGTCGACGCCGCGATCGATGTGCCGCGCGACACCCGACCCGCCTGCACGGCGACTCAGGCTCTTTGCGGCGAAGTCTGCATCGACACGCAGACCGACCGTGACCACTGCGGCATGTGTGGCAACGCGTGCGGAGCGGGAGAGTCGTGCAACCAGGGGACATGTTCGCTGGAATGCCCGGCGCCACAGGTCGCGTGCGGCAGCATCTGCGTTTCCACCGACACCGATTCCGCAAACTGCGGTGCATGCGGCCGACGATGCGCCATCGGGCAGGTTTGCTCGATGGGTGCGTGCAGTGTGAGTTGTCAGGGCGGCCTGACGACCTGCGTGCAGTCGTCGCCGACCGACGGCGGTGTGACCGACGGCGGTGTGACCGACGGCGGTGTGACCGATGGCGGCATGACCGATGGCGGCGTGACCGACGGCGGCGTGACCGACGGCGGCGTGACCGACGCGGGCGTGGTGCGCTACTGCGCTCAGATCGGGAGCGACCGGAACAACTGCGGCGCGTGCGGAAACGTGTGCGCAGCGAACGAGACCTGCACCAACGGCGTGTGCGGGCAGGCGTGCCCGACCGGGCAGGAATTGTGCGGAGCGCAGTGCTTCGACCTGCAGATCAACGCAGTCCATTGCGGATCATGCGCGACCGCTTGCGCCGCGGACCAGTCGTGCACGGCTGGCGTGTGCGGACAATCGTGCCCCGCCAATTGGATGTTCTGCACCGATCGATGCGTGAACAGTCAGAACGATCGTGCGAACTGCGGCGGTTGCGGCATCGCTTGCCCGGCCGATCAAGCTTGCAACGCGGGCGCATGCGCACTCACTTGCGCGACGGGACGAACGAATTGTTCGGGTGTCTGTCTCGAGCTTCAGCGCGATCGCGGCAACTGCGGCGCGTGCGGCAACATGTGCGGACCGGGTCTCGTCTGCTCGATGGGCGTGTGCGGCGCGACGTGCGCGAGTGGCACCACGCTGTGCAACGGCAACTGCGCCGACACGACGTCTGACGTCGCGAACTGCGGCGCATGCGGGAACGTCTGCGCAGCGGGGCTGTTCTGCCGCGGAGGAACATGTCGCCCGGCGTGCCTCCCGTCGCAGACAACCTGCGGCAGCTCGTGCGTCGACCTGCAGACGGATCCGAACAATTGCGGCTTCTGCGGCGGCGCATGCCCCGCGGGCGCTGCCTGCTCGGGAGGCGCGTGCACACCGCTCGGAGCATGTCCTTCGCCGAGCACACAGTGCGGGCCGGTCTGCGCGGATCTCCGGAGCGACAACACCCACTGCGGGACGTGCGCGATCGCGTGTCCGATCAACCAGACCTGCGCGTCGGGCACCTGCGTCCCGACCTGCAACGCGAATCAGCTTCGATGCGGCGTGACCTGCACCGATGCTCGTTTCGACCGAAATAACTGCGGCGCCTGCGGCAACGCGTGTGCGGCGAACCTTTCCTGCAGCTTCGGTGTCTGCTCGCCGAATGCCACCTTCCAGGTCAACACGATGTCGATCGCGGGTTGCGTGGCATCCCCGCCGGAAGACAACTTCAACACGGGCGCGGGCGATGATTGCGGCGGCCTCGCGGTCGGCACGACGAACGTGCTCTATTCGGGTGACACCGCGACGGTGATCCTCCCCGCCTCGAACGTCGCCAGCGTCACCCGTGTGCCGCTGCCGCGCTCGATCGGACTGGTCTCCGATCTTCGCAGTGGCGAGATGTACACCCTCCTCGACGCAGCCGGCGTGCAGCAGCCGACGTCGTCGTTCCCGACGGGCCCCATGACCATCACGCAGCTCGGACTGCTCGATGGCGCGACCGGCGCGCTGACCGCGACGCGCATCGCGCTCTCGCAGCCGCTCGTTCTGAATGCATCGAGCAACGTGGGCATCTACTCGGGATTCGGTCGCGTGATCTTCTTCACCGCGACGACGACTGCCGATCGGGGCTACTACAACGTGGACCTTCCGTCGGGCCTCGTCGTACCGATCGTCACGGGCACGAGCGTGGCGGCACCGCCCAGCGCGGCAATTTGCGAGACGTTCGCGCACTGGGGCACCGCCGAGTTCTTCGGCGGCGAGTATCACGTGCTCTACGTTCGCACCTCCACGCCGGTCGGCGTTGCGCGCCTCACGCCACGCACTGGCGTCGTGGACACCGCGCTCGTCGCAGACTTCGCGGGCAGTCGCGGCGACATCTGCATGGCGGTGTTCTCGCCGATGAACAATCGCTGGTACTTCCACGCGGAAGGAATTCCGACATGGCTCCCGAGCGGCACGGTCGCAGAAGTCGTCGGATACTGCCCTGGCACGTGGTCCGCTCCGTAGCGCTTTCCT
>CBIHQZ010001135.1:0-2856 GCA_966212315.1 uncultured Myxococcales bacterium | reverse complement strand
TCTTCAAACACTTCGCCGAGCGCAAACGCCTCATGCTCGTCACCAGTGACGACGTGCGAACGGTGCTGTGGGATCAGCGCCTGCGCGCGAGCATGGAGACGCTCTGGGACGGGAACACGTTTCGAACGCTCTCGTTCGGCGACTACTTCGATCATCGACCGCTCGTGTGGGACGGCGCGATCGAGGTCGGTCCGTTTCGCATTCACGCGCGGCGCACCAGGCATCACGTGCCGACGAGCGCGCTGATCATCGAAGCGAATGGCGCATCGTTGGGATACTCCGCCGATACCGCCTTCGATCCGGAACTCATCGCCTGGCTGTCGCGCGCCGATGTGGTGATTCACGAAACGAACTTCGGCCCCGCGCATACGCCGTACGAATCACTCGCCGCGCTTCCGGCGGCGACCCGCGCGCAGATGCGATTGATCCACTACCCCGATTCGTTCGACGTCGATGCGAGCGTGATCCCGGTGGTGCGCGAAGGTGACGTGATCGAAGTGCGCGCTGCGTCGTCTACGGATGTCCGAGACGCGCGGTGAGATAGGCGCGCTCTTCGGTGGCCGCCGCGCCTAGTGCGTTCGCGGTGGTGGGATCCGATGTCTGCATCGCGTGCACTTGCGATTCGATGCTGCGCAGATGACCCCACGCACTCGCACGGATCTGCTGCGCGGCGGCGTGATTGCCGCTGGCGTCGAGTCGATCGGCGGTGTCGCAGAGTGATGCAATCGCGGCCGTGCGGCCGGTGATCGGTGGATGCACGGAGGAAGGCGCGGGCGTCGTCGGCGCAGGCGCACTGGCGACCGGCGCAGTGTGCGTGCGCGGCGGTGCGATGGTGCGAGTCGGAGCGGGTCGTGGCGCAATCGATGGCGCAGGGGTCGGCGATGGCGCGATAGCGAGTGTCGGTTGCGGCGGCTGCACGGGTTGCGGCGGCGGTACAGCACTCGTCGCGGGCATCGTCGGGTAGCTCGGATACATCGGCGCGCTCGGATACGCTGGCGCAGGCGTGACCGACGGTGTTGCGGCGCCGCGATGATCGTTCATGCGCGCGGCCACGAGGCCGCGCGCGAGCGCGCCGACGGCGAGCACGCCGAAGATCAAACCGCGTTTCCCCGTCGATGCGGAAGGCGTCGGCGAATGTGCAACGGGCGCCGCGATGGGCGGCGCACCCGACCACGGCGCCTGTGTCCCAGGCGGCGATCCGCTCCACGCGTTCGGAGCATTCGACGACGCGTACTGCGCGAATGCATTCGACGCAGCCACCGTGGCAGGGAGCGCGTTCGGCTGAACGGCTCCGGGGTTCGTCGCAATGGTCGCCGAGAAGGCGGTCGCTGCGTGCTGTCCGTCGATCAGCGCGATCAACGCCGCGAGCGCTTCGTTCCCTTCGCGGAATCGCTGCGACGGCTCGCGCGCGACGCATCGCGCGAACCACGCGTCGAATCCCTGCGGCAACCGCGCGGCCACACCCGATCGCGCGGCGCGCACCGAGGGCGCTTCGATCGGCATGATGAGAATCTCGGTGAGCAAGGCCGCGAGCGTCACGCCGGCGCCGTACGGCGACTCCCAGAAATAGCGCCCGGTGAGCATCCAGAATGCGATCAGCCCGAGCGGCCAGACGTCCGTCGCGGTCGACACCGGTTGTGCGTTCGCTTGCTCCGGCGTCATCCACAACGGTGAGCCGGCCGACGTGCTGGTCGCTGCCGCGGTGTGGCCGTCGAGTGTCTTCGCGATGCCGAAATCCAGCACCTTGAGGGTGAACTGCACATCGGCGCGGCGCGGCGTCGCGAGAAAGATGTTCTCCGGCTTGAGATCGCGATGCACCAGCCCGGCGCCGTGCGCGGCCGCGAGCGCGTGACGCAATTGATCGAAGCACTCGCGCGCATCGCGCACGGAAAACGCGCCGCGACGTTCGACTGCGGCCGCGAGCGTCTCGCCTTCGAGCAACTCCATCGCGATCCACGGCGCGCCCGTCGCTTCGTCGATTCCTGCGCCGATGACGTCCACCACGTGATCGGTGCGCAGTGCCGCGCCGGCGCGTGCCTCGAGAAGAAAGCGCTCGCGATTGCGCGGGTCCTGCACGAGCGACGGGCGCATCACCTTGAGCGCGCGCTCTTTCATCGTGCCGAGTTGCAGCGCGACGTAGACCACCCCCATCCCGCCCTGCGCGAGCGGACGAACGATCTGATACTCGCGCGCGAAGGTGGATCCGGGGGCGAGCGATGACGTCAGGTCGACGGACACGGTGCCCATCGTAGCGCGCGTTCCGTGCTCAGACTTCGATCTTCCGCCACCAGCTCTTCACGCGCTTCCACTCGTCCAGCGGCGCGCGCACGTTCGTGTATGCACGCTCGACGTGGCCACGCAGCTCGTCGATGGCGCCGGCCGGAATGCCGAGCCCGAAGCGCATGCGTTGATACTGCTTCGCCGCGGAGGCGAGACCGTCGGCGGGCTGCATTCCCTGCTGCGCACGCAACGCATCGATGCGGCGAACTTCTTCGTCGATCGAGTCGCTTACGATGCGTTTGATCCCTGCGTCGCCGAGCGCGATGAGCACGTAGCGCCAGAGATTGCGCGCGCGTCGCGACGGATTGATCTTCCAGAACGGCTTGCGCAGATGCCGCAGCAGGAACGCGCGGCGCAGCGGACGCGTGAGCAGGAACAACGGAATCAGCGGCAATAGATATCCCGCCGAACGTTCCGCTTCGCGCTTCGCTCGCTCCATCGCGCGACCGACTGCATCGGGATCGATCTCGGGTGTGCCGCTTCCGCCATCGCCGTTCGGATCGTTTTGCGCGGACCCGCCCGAGCCATCGCCGCTCCGATTGCCGCCGCCGTTCCCATCCTGCCCCTGCCCTTGCC
>CBIHQZ010001134.1:0-2861 GCA_966212315.1 uncultured Myxococcales bacterium | reverse complement strand
GGCAGTTCGACTTGTCCGGCTGGGTCTCGGGCGACGTGCGACGCACCCACTACCCCCGCGTGCCCTCGATCGTCGGTCGCGCGCCGGGCGGTACCGTGCGACTCCGCGACGAAGATCGCTTCACGGTTCTCGCGTCGGAAACGACGACCGAGAGCGTGACCGGCTGGGGAACTCCGCGACTGTCGAACCGCACGACGCACGGCGAATCGCTGGTCCGATACCTTCACGCGAGCGAGCGTGACGGCCTCAACGGATGGCCCACGGTTGCATACGATCGCGGCGCGGATGCATTCGAATCCGTCCACGCGTTGGCAACGCGCTGGAACGACGGCCGCACATACGAACTCGACGCGACTTCGACCACGATGTTCTCCGCGCTCGATCGCGTGCGCCGTCGTTTCGTCGAACCGATGCGGATAAGCGTGCGCAGCAGCATGCTGCAAGCGGCAGCGCTGACATCCGTTTCGGGTCTTCGGATCAGCACATCGCATCCGGAAGACATGGTCGAGCGCGCGGCCGCCACGTTCGCGATGAACACGTTCCTCGGTATGCTCACCGCCCCCTCCGGGGGAACGTTCGAAGACACCTTCGCGCTCGACGGCTCGCGGCGGTTCGAGGTGGATTACGCGAACAATCGCGGCTCGGCGATCGTGAGTCTCCTCAGCCCGTCGCAACGCGCCGACGGGTCGCTGCTCGGTGTTGGCGGATGGCCCGATCGTCAAGCGGCGCTCGAAGGGCTGATGGACAGCGACGCGGCGAACTCGTCACGGCCGATGGACAACGCAGAGGCCGACTTGATCTCGTACTTCCCAGACGCAGCGCTGCGATGGCTCGGTGGCGTCCTCGCAGACGATCTCGTCGACGCAGGGCCCCACGTCGATCTCGCCACGTCGGCTCCTCGCACGCCGAACGGTGTCGACGTGCTCGCGCTCCAAGGCACCGATCCTTCCCCGGGCGATCCGATGTCGATCCCGATCGCGTCCGGACTCGACGCGAACTCCATCGCACTCGTGATGGCCCACGCCGTCGCGCGCTGGTCGGTCCTCGGCGATCGCCGGTTCGTTCGCAGCGCGGCGGTCTGGACGGATGACCAACGCGCCGTACCGTCGCAACCGACCGTCTCATTCGACGATCCGTGGAGTGGCCGCACCTATCGCGCGTTCCACATCGGCACGCTTCCAGGTGAAGAAGGCGCAGGCGTCGGAGCGTCGCGTCTCGTTCATGCCGAGACGAACAGCGTCGCCGCGGAAGCGGGCATCGCTGCACGGGTGATCCTCCACCTTCGCGATCTCGACGTGATCCGCACTGCGCTTGCGCCGACCGATCGCGTTGCGAGTCTCCGCATCGAACTCGCGATGCACGAATCCCTCACGCGACTCGACGCGATTCGCGAAGCACTCCGCGTGCTCGGCGACTGACGGTCCGCGTCGACCCGCCAACCTCCGCGCACCACCTGCACGCTTTCCCTGGCTTACCCGATGCACTCCACCTTCTCTGGAGGAGTCATGCACACGGTTCGCGCGAACGATGTGTGCATCCGCTCCGGGAGGGTGACGTCATGGCAACGGCGGGGGTGAATCGAAGGGACGCGGTGCGAGCGGAAGTGAAGCAGATGTTCGGCACGGTACCGACGTGGGTGGAGTTGATCCCCGACGTGCTGATCGAACCGTTCTGGACCACGATGCGCGACTTCCAGCTCGGCGAGACTGCGATTCCGAACAAGTACAAAGAGCTGATCGGCCTCGCGGTCTCGGGCGCGACGCGGTGCAAGTACTGCGCGCTGTTCCACACCGAAGCCGCGCGGTTGAACGGCGCGACGGACGAGGAGATCGCAGAGGCATCCGCGATGGGCGCGCACACGATGTTCGCGAGCACGTTTCTGAACGCCGAGCAGGTCGACTACGAGACGTTCAAGCGCGAGACGCTCGCGATGGTGGACTACGTGAAGCAGCAACACGCGCTCGCGATCCCGGCAAAAGAGATCAAGGACACCGGAGGTGACCGTGCAAGCATCCATTGACGAAGAGACCGCCGAGGCCGAGAGGATTCTTCAGGAGAAGGGACTCATCGAGAACGACGAGCACGGCGCATGGCGCACGACGCGTCGATGGCAAGGCGTGCTGGCACGTTCTTCGGTGCGCCTCCTCGCGGTGGGCGATGGCGGGACCGATCTACGCATCCCGATCATCGTCGCGTTGGTGGACATCTTCGGCGACACGCACGACGCGGACAGCCTGGCGTCGTGCGTTCACGTGATGCTCGACATCGAGCGACGTGACCTGTCGCGTTTGTGGCGTATTCGTCCGCCGCCGCCCGCGCCGCTGTGAGCGGCTGAACGACCGCGAACGTGGGTGATCAGAACTCGAGCGCGAGGCCGATCACCCAGCTGCCGACCGGCGTGCTCGAGCCGCCGGCGGTGCTGAAATTCCCGACGTTCAACTGCGGCCGTCCGCCGAAGCCGGCGAGGTCGGTGAAGTTGTATTCGAAGAAGACGTACGAGTGATTCACGCCTTCGCTCTGGTCCCACCCGCGCGCGAGCCGCGGCTCGAACACATCGAGCATGAGTGCCGCGCCGAGTGCCGCGTGCCAGCCGAGTGAACCGCCGACCGCGTCCTGCGTGTTGTTCACGTGAACGGTGCCCGCGCCGTTGGAAACCCACCAGAAGCCGTACGCGAGGCCCGCTTTCACGAACGGAACGATCGGGAACCAGCGGTAGCGGCGTGCGAGGCCGTCGAAGCGCGCGACGAGATGCAGCGTCGCCGGGATGATGGACAAGCCCGTGTCTTCGGTACCGCGCGACCACATGGCCGGCGTACCCGTCATGTGATCGCTGAACGGAGCCTTCTCGAAGACCGAGGTGT
>CBIHQZ010001133.1:0-2861 GCA_966212315.1 uncultured Myxococcales bacterium | reverse complement strand
CTGCCGCGCCCGGCATCCCGCGCCGCCTGCCGACACCGTCGACCGCGAATCAAGCCGCCGTCCCGCCTCCAGGCCGCCCGCAATCGGTTGCGCCGGGACCGCTGCATACGACCGCCGCGCCCGGTATCCCGCGTCGTCTGCCGACGCCGTCGACCGCGAATCAACCGGCCGTTCGCAATCCGTCGGTCGTTCCTGGTCCGTTGAGCACTACTGCCGCACCGGGAATCCCGCGGCGGCTCCCGACGCCCACGCTCGATGCGACGAACGCAGCCAACGCCGCTCGTCCCGGGCCGGCGCCGCGCGGGCCGACGCCGCGGCCGGGCATGCCGCGTTCGAAGACGATGATCGGGATGCCGATGCAACCGCCGCCGCCGTCGGCAGCTGCAACCCCTCCGGCACCCCCTCCGGTCGCCAGCGCGCCGGTCGTCGCCTCGCCCGACCTCCCCATTCCTTCGGCGAGCGAAGGCATCGACGTTCTCGGCGCATCGAACCTTCTCGGCAGCGACTCGGCGATCACCGAGGAGAATCTCTCGGCTCCCGTCGAAGTGCCGGTTGCGTTCGAGCCCGCCGAGACCGCAGAGCCCGAAGTCGTATCGCCGGTCGCGAACGCGATCGCGCCTATGCCCGACGCGCCGCCCGCATTCCCGGCTCCGATCGCCGCTGCTGACGAAGTCATCGCGCGCGCACCACGCCGCCGACGCCAGCGCTCTCCGCTCGACATGGTCGCGGTGGGCGTGGCAATCGCCGCTGTGTTCTGGGCGATCTGGTTGCTGCTGTTCTACCGGCGCTGATCGGGGCAATCTCGATTCAATCGACCCGTTTCGAAGCGGCTGCCGCTTTCGTGTCGATTCAATCGAGACGTTTCGAGGTCGGAACCGATTTCGTCTCGATTCAATCGACGGTCTTCAGCCCCCCACCGATTCATCCTCGATTCGACCTACAGTTTCGACCATCGCGGCCGGCCAGAGTGTCGATTCAATCGAAGGGTTTCGCGGCACGCGGTCGTTTCGCCTCGATTCAATCGAGGAATTCCGAGGCCGAGGGCGCATTCGGCTCGACCGCGTCGAGCAGACGAATGCGATCCAATCGCTCAACTCAACACGACCCGCCGCTCGGCGGGATGCATCCGAACGGGGTCGAACATCCACAGACGCCGAATCCAGGGGTGAACTGCAGACAACAAGTCGATCCCATCGAGCATTGCCCGTCTGCAGAACACGGCGATCCGGGGCCACCGCCGAGCGGAATGCCCGAGTCACTGCCAGATGTCCCGCCATCGGTCGGACCGGTCGGGCACGTGCTTCCCATGTACTGGAAGCAAGTGCCGCCGCCCGACCCTTCGAGGCAACAGTTCAAGTACCCGATGCCCGCCGCGGGGCACATGTTCTGACAGTCGGTGTTCGTCGAGCAGACCGACGGGCACGCGCCGCCGCCGGTATCTCGCGGAACATCGACGCCGGTGTCGACGCGATCGGGCTGCACATCACGCGACGTGTCGCGCGGGACGTCCATCGCATCGGTGCGGTTCGTGTCCGCCACCGCGTCGCGCGCGTCCATCGACACCGCGTCGGTCGTCGCGTCATTGCGAGCGTCGGACACCATCCAACCGCTGTCGGGATCCTCTGCTGTCGCGCATCCGCCCAGCACCGCGAGCGCGAGGGTCACGGTCATCGGCGAGAGAATTCGTCGAGTCGATGCACGGCGCATGGAAGCTCCTGACGGTCGGCGGGCGGAATGAAAGCGGCGCGTCGTGCGTACCTTCCGGCCGCACGCATGCGTGTCGGTGACGTTAGTAGAACGACGCCGCGCACGATAGTCCCCGACAGGGTGCACCGATTCCAGGCGTCCGCCGTCTAATCCCAGAGCCGTCGTGAAGCAGTCGTCGCCTCCCGGGAGATGGCTGCGTTAGAACGCCACCGTAGGAACTCCGCCATGAAGCACACCTCGCTCGCGCTCGCCTTTGTTCTCGCGTCGACATCGCTGGCCGCCCCCGTTGGCGCCACGTCACGGACGGCATCGCGCGCGGCGTCGCATCGCGTTTCGAATCGACGTCTCGCGCAGCGAACGACCGCACCAGCGCCGGCGGCTCCAGTCGCCAGGGGTACCACCGCCGTCACGCCCGCCGCGGCGAGCTCGCCTGCTCCGGCAGCGCCCGCGCCGACCGCGGCAAACGGTCGGCCGACCGCGCAGCAGGTCGTCGCAAACGTTCAAGCGTTCTACGACCAGACGCACGACTTCGAATCGGACTTCACCCAGGTGAGTCGCAGCCGCCTGTCGGGCACGGAGCAGCGACAGAGTGGCCATGTGCGGTTCCTCAAGCCGGGTCGCATGCGCTTCGACTATGCCGCGCCCCAGGGAAATCTGGTGGTGAGCGATGGCTCGACCCTGTGGCTCTACGAAGCCGCGGCGCATCAAGCAGTGCAGACGAATCTTCAGCAGTCGCAATTGCCGAGCGCGCTGTCGTTTCTCACCGGCACCGGTCGCCTCGCGAACGACTTCACGTTCCGTCTGCTCGACGAACGGGCGGCGGCCTACCCAGGTGGCTACGTACTCGAGTTGCGACCCATCACGGCGAATCCGAGCTTCGAGCGCATCGTCTTCTACGTGGAAGGCCAGCACTTCCAGGTCGCGCGTACCGTCGTCATCGATGCGCAGGGAAACACGAACCGGTTCGATTTCGTGAGCCCGCGAATCAACGTTCACCCCGCGCAAAACGTCTTCCAATGGACGCCGCCGCAGGGCACGCAGATCGTGCATCCGTAGCGCGACTAACCGCGCGCGAGTCTCGCCTCGATGCGCTCGGCACATCGATCCCCATGCCAGCGCGCGGCGCGCGCCGCGGCGGCGGCTCCGAGTGACTG
>CBIHQZ010001132.1:0-2862 GCA_966212315.1 uncultured Myxococcales bacterium | reverse complement strand
GCACAACCACCCTCGGATGCTGCCAACGTCGACGCGCGCGACGCGTCCGCGGAGTCGGCAAGCGATGTCGGCGATGCGAACGATGCGCGTCTCGTGTGCACGACCGACGTCGATTGCTCCGACTCGATCTTCTGCAACGGCGCCGAGCGATGCATGCCGGGCGCCGCCGGTGCCGATGCGCGCGGCTGCATCGCGGCCCCCGAACCAGCATGTCTGGCGAGTCAGCGGTGCGTCGAAGCCGTGAGCCGATGCGAATCGAATTGCGCCGTCGCTCGCGATGCCGATGGCGACGGTCACGTCGCGCTCGCATGTGGCGGCGACGATTGCGACGACAGCGATGCGCAGCGTTTCCCCGGCAATGCCGAGGTGTGTGATCCGTCGCACGACGAAGACTGCAACCCGCTTTCGGTCGGCGACAGCGACGGCGATGGTGACGGCTACCTCGATCACGCGTGTTGCAATCGTGTGCCCGGCACGAACGCTGTTTGCGGACTCGATTGCGACGACGCGCAACCGAACGTCCACCCCGATCAGGCGGAGGTCTGCAACGGTGTCGACGACAACTGCAACGGGTTCACCGACGAGAACGTGTCGCGATTTCTCTATCCCGACACGGATGGCGATGGGTACGGCTCGCGCGTCGCGACCCCGATTGCCGGCTGCATGCTCGTTGCCGGTCAGTCCGAGAACGCGCTGGATTGCGACGATACGAACGCGCTCGTCAGCCCCGTCGCAGTCGAGACTTGCAACGGCGCCGACGACAACTGCAACGGACAGGTCGACGACGCCGCGGCCACTGCACAAGCGTGTTCGGCGTCGTACGGCATGCCGGCTCACACCACGTTCGCGTGCACGGGCGGCGCGTGCCAGGTCACATGTCCGATGCCCTACGCAAACTGCGACGCGCGCTTGGACAACGGCTGCGAGAGCGACACGCAGAGCGATGTGAACAACTGCGGCGCGTGCGGCGTGGCCTGCGGCGTGGGCGGAACGTGCACCGCGGGCGTGTGCGATCACATCACGCAGGTGACCGCAGGCGCGGACTTCACGTGCGCGTTGCGGTCGAACGGCAACGTCGTGTGCTGGGGAAACAACGCGCTCGGCCAACTCGGCGACGGCACCGGTCGGCCGCAGGCGCGACCCACTCTCGTGCGTAATCTCGGCAACGCGACGTGGCTCGCCGGCTCGCACATCGGGCTCATCCAGATGCCGTATCAGGCGTGCCCGGCAGTGTGCGCTATGCACGGCGCCGCGGTGGTCTGCTGGGGCTGCAACACGCTCGGACAGATCGGAAACGGCATGATGAACGGGATCGTGACGTCACCGACCACCGACGTCGTCGGACTTCCGACGATCGATTTTCGTTACGGCACCGGCACGATGAATCCGCCGGTGACGGTCGGCGGTTCGCACGCGTGCGTGAACCAGCTCGGGCCCGGACCCGGCGGAGGCGGCGTGTGCTGGGGCAGCAATCAGAACGGTCAGATGAATCGCGGGGGAGGTGGCACGCAGCTGACACCCGTGGGTGTGGGCGCGACGACAACGTCGTGGATGAGTGGCGGCGCCGGGCACATGTGCGTCGTGAACGGCGGGGCGCTGGTGTGTTGGGGATACAACGCGCAAGGGCAATGCGGCGCGCCCATGACTCCAGGGAGCGTCACGTACACCAACGTCGCACTCGCCGCGGGCGTTCCGCAGTTCGGATTCGTGCAAGTCGAAGCGGGGATGTCGAGCACGTGCGCGCGAGGGAACACAGGCCAGGTCTACTGCTGGGGCTTGAACGACGTCGGGCAGCTCGGTGACGGCAGCAGCACCGCCGGCCACTACGACGCGCGGCCGGTGCCGGGGATCGTCGACGCGATGAAACTCGCGAACGGCGCGAATCACGCGTGCGTCGTGCGGCGGAACGGTCAGGTCGCGTGCTGGGGCGCGAACACGTACGGACAGATCGGCGACGGCACCACCACGAACGCGGCCACGCCTCGCACGGTCGCAGGGATCGACGACGCGATCGACGTGAGCACATCGACGACGACAACCTGCGTCGTGCGCAGTTCGGGACGCGTTTCGTGCTGGGGGCGCAACGACTTCCAACAACTGGGCGACGAGACGACGACGAATCGTTCGACTCCCGTCACGGTTCACGGGCTCTGATGAAGTGCCCCGCGCGTTGATCGCGGGGCGCCTTC
The DNA here is from genome assembly GCA_966212315.1 of uncultured Myxococcales bacterium. Taxonomy (GTDB): domain Bacteria; phylum Myxococcota_A; class Polyangia; order Polyangiales; genus CBIHQZ01. The sequence continues at coordinate 673 of CBIHQZ010001132.1, read as the reverse complement.
GCGATCGGATCCTCGTGCCCGCCACTGCGCCCGCCTCGGTCTCATGGTTCACGCGCGCGTCGCGTTTCGTTCGCCCGCGCGATCTCCTTCCGTTCTCGCCACCGGGCGTGGTGCACGCGCTCTATCGCCTCGCGACGCAATCGCTCGGCGACGATCCGTGCGACGAAGGGCTCGATCGCTTCGACCCGGAGTTCGCGCGCTTCGTCGTCGACACGTTTCGCAGCATCGGCGAACACTATTTCCGCTGGCGTGTGGCCGGCGTCGAGAACGTCCCCGCGGAAGGGCCGGTGCTGCTCGTCGGTAGTCACAACGGCGGCGTGATGGTCACGGACAGCGCACTCACCCTCGTCGCGATCTACGACCACTTCGGCTTCGATCGCATCGTGCATCCGCTCTCGCACGACGTGCTTCACGTGGACCCCACCTTGCGCGACCTCGCCGCGCGCATGGGCGTGCTCCGCGCGGGGCACGGCGGCGCAGAACAAGCGCTCGCGCGCGGACGCATCGCGCTCGTGTATCCGGGCTCTGATCTCGACGCGACCCGCCCGTTTCGCGATCGCTACCGCGCCGAACTCGGCGGCCGCACGGGGTTCGCGCGACTGGCCATTCGCACGGGCGCGACCGTCGTGCCGGTTGCGTCGGCCGGTACACACGAACAACTCATCGTGCTCTC
>CBIHQZ010001131.1:0-2863 GCA_966212315.1 uncultured Myxococcales bacterium | reverse complement strand
CGCCGCTGCGCATCTGCACTTCGCGCGGGCGATACGTGTCGTAGATGTAGCCACTCGGGCCGCCGCCGTACGGCATGGGGTACGAGCCGTAATACGAGCCGTACCAGCTGTCATAGCCGAACGGTTGCAGCGAGTAGCGACGCGGTCCTCGATAGCTCCTGCTGTCGGCGTTCTCGATCCGCGCCTCGAGTTGCGCGCGGCCCTTCACCGTGTCGATGCTGTCGAAGTCGAGCCGGATCCGCGATCCGCTCGCGCCTTGCACCGAGTGCACGCGCCCGGCGATACGAGCGCCTGCAGGCACGATCACGTGCCCCTCGCGATCCGAGAGTGCCGACACCACGGTCGCCGTAAAGGGATCGCCGCCGTGATTCGCCTGCGTGTCGATGCCATGGTCGAGTCGCGCTTCGAAACGCGTCCCCGCCGGTACGTACGAGCCTTGGATGGAAGCCTCGTCGGCCGTGTGGATGCGCCGCGAGCCGGTCGAGGCAACCGGCGCAGTCGAACACGCACCCAGGGCTCCGAACGCTACAAGAGACGAGATGATCGTGGCAGCACGTCGCATGAGGGCCTCCGCGCCGACCATCGAGTGAATGGTGTGAACAGGCCGCGCGCGCAGGGAGACAGAGCAACGACGGTGCCTCGTGGCTCGTCTGCGGCCGCGTACACGACGCCGCGTGCCGCTGTGCCCGAGTCGCGATAGAACATCCCGCGTCACTTTCCCTTACCGAGCAGGCAGAACCTCCGCATGCGCAACGCTTCACTTCCCGCGCTCTCACTTCTCGTCGCCTCTCTCGCGATCGGCTGCGACCAGCGGCACGACGGCACCGTTGACACAGGCCGCACCGACACGTCCGTTACCGACTCGACGAGTGATCTCGGCAATGACATCGCTTCCGACATCGTCACGCCGCCAAACGACGTCGCCGAGGACGTGCCGAGCAGTGAAGTTGCGCTCGACGTGAGCGAACCGGATGCGTCGGACGTCGCCCCCGATGCGGTCGTGAACGACGACGTCGCCCCGGACGCGATCGACATCGATGCGAGCACCGGCGACGACGTCGAGATTCCGGACAGCGGTCCGTGGATGCCGCTCGGCACCGGCGCCTGCAACGCGCGTCAGCGGGCTGTGCCGGTTCAGCCGTGGATCCATGTCGATCCCGACGCAGGGCCGATCACCTGGTGGACCAATCCTCCCTCATCGGGGCCGCACTACCCGATTTGGGCCCACTGGGGAACGTTCCCCGAAATCCCGCCCGGATACTGGGTGCACAACCTCGAACACGCCGGCGTCGTGTTCCTCTATCGCTGCCCGTCGGGCAGCTGCGACTCGACCGCGCAGTCCCTCACCGCCGTCGTCGACACGATCCCCACCGACCCGGTGTGCATGCCGAGCGACGCGGATCCGACGCGCGTGCGCGTGGTCGTCACGCACTACGAACCGATGGACACTGCGATCGGCGCGGCCGCGGCGGGATGGCTCTATCAAGCCGACTGCGTCGATCCCGCCACGCTCCGCCAGTTCTACATCGACCACTCGGGCCTCGGCCCCGAGAACTTCTGCAGCGACGGGTACTACCCGTAGCGAACCGCATTTCACGCAAGATCGAACAGCAGCACTTCGCTCGCTTCGTCAGCGCTCACCTTCACTGTCGACTCGTCTTCGAGTGCCGCAGCGTCGCCGGCTCGCAGCGTCGTACCGTTCACGTTCACAGCGCCGCGAGCGACATGCACCCACGCGCCGCGTCCCTTCGCGATCGACACAGAAGCCGACTGCCCGGGCTCGAAACGCCCCGCGAACAGCGCCATGTCCTGATGCACGGTGACAGATCCGTCGCGACCGTCGCGCGATGCAACGAGCTTGAACGCGCCCTTCGAATCGTCGAGCGCGAACGCCTTCTGTTCATACCCGGGCTCGATATTCGTCCGCTCGGGCACGATCCAGATCTGGAGGAAGTGCACCGCCGTGTCCGGCGACGGGTTCATCTCGCTATGCCGCACGCCGGTCCCCGCAGTCATGCGCTGCACGTCGCCGGGACGGATCACCGAGCCGTTCCCCATCGAGTCCTTGTGACCGAGTTCGCCCTCGAGCACGTACGACAGGATCTCCATGTCGCGATGCGGATGCGTGCCGAACCCCTGCGCCGGCGCGACGCGGTCTTCGTTGATCACGCGAAGTGAACGAAAGCCCATGTGGTTCGGGTCGTAGTCCTCGCCGAACGAGAACGTGTGGCGGCTGTCGAGCCAGCCGAAATCTGCCACGCCGCGATCACTCCCTTTGCGAACTTGCATCATGACTCATCTGCCTCTTCCGCCCGGCGACGCGCGCCGGACATCGGTCTGTATCGCAATGCCGATGCCGTCCCGATTCGGCGGGAGAATCGAATCATTTCGGCGATGACCGGTCGCGCACGGGCCGGTGGGTCGATCAGATTGATGACGACCTCGTCGATTTGATCGGTGCGGTACCGTCGGCCGGACATCGATGAGCGCCACCACGCCGACAGCTCGTGAATGGGTCCTTCTCGCTCGTGAGTATCCACCGCGAATCGACGCGAACCGATGGCGCTAGCACGCGCGATCGCTGCTCGGCATCGCGGTCGACGCCGGCAACGACGCGCGCGTGGTGCTCGCGGACGAGCGATTGAAGGTGCGGGTCTTCGACGCTGTCGATGTCGTCGTGAATGCGCGCGCGATCGACGAGGCGCAACGCGCGCGCGGCGAACGCGCGGCGGCTGCCATCGGCGGCGCGGGTTTCGACGCACTGGTCGCAGCGGCGAGATCCGTGTGGACCGTGATCGCGCCCGACGGCCGCGACGATGCGGCGATTGCATTGTGCGCGACGCTCGCGATGGTGTTGCTCGCA
>CBIHQZ010001130.1:0-2863 GCA_966212315.1 uncultured Myxococcales bacterium | reverse complement strand
AGTCTTCGACCCGTCACTGCGCACCCGCGTCGAAACCATCGCCGGCACGGCCGCACCGACGCTCGCGAATACCGCGCGTGGTGAAATCGTGCTCGACGCGAACTGGGACGTCCCGGGCGATCTCGACGTCGCGCTGATCGACAGCCAGGGCCGCCGCATCTCATGGCTCGGCGGTCGGAACACCGGCATCACCGTGCGCGGTGCGCGTGATCCACGCAGCGAAGCACTGGGTCTGTCGCGCGCTTCGGTGGGCGACTACCAGATCGAGATCTCGCGTGCGCAGAGCGACACCACGCGCGTGTCGGGACGCGTCGAAGTCACCGTGCTCGGCGAGCGACGCGCGATCGCGTTCACGTTCCCGCCTGGCGAGAAGACGGTGCGCGCGGGCCGGATCAACGTCACCCGCGAAGAACAGCTCGTCCCCGTTTCGCAGTTCTGATCGAACGCATCGCCGCGCGCACTCCGCGCTCACCTCGTCGCCAGATTCGCTCCGTCCCCGTCGGCGCATCGCTTGCACCCCGTCCATGACGAGGAGCGCCGCGATGCAATACCGACAGGAACCCTCCGCCCCGTATCGCCAGCCCGCGACACCGCCGCCCGCGCCGCCGCGCTTCATGCACGCCGACTCGGGTCACATGCGCGCGGACGCGGCGTTTGCCGGCGTCGTCGCGACGATCCCGCTCGCGATGACACTCGACGCGCTCTCGCTCTTCCATCTCCCCCGCCTCGATCTAGCTGGCCGCTTCGCACAGACCTTCGCAGGCGACGCCCCGGTCGGACTCGGCGCCGGTGCGATGGGATGGATCGCGTGCGCGCTGCTCGGCGTCGCACTCGCGCTCACGTATCTCCAATCGCTCGCGCGCGTGTGGCCCGGCGCGGGTGCGTTCAGCGGCGCGCTTCACGGACTCACCGTGTGGAGCGGCGGCGTCTTGTGGGCGTGGCTCTGGGCCGACGACATCTCGCAGATCGACGCCGGCGTGGCGTGCTCTCTCGCGATCGGACTGGTCGTGTTCGGCGCCACGATGGGCGCGCTCACCAAAGCACTGATCGTCCGCGGGACCGAAGGGCACGAGTGGGACGACTATCATCGCGAGGTGATCGCCTAGCCAGTGCACCGGCGCTGCTTGAACGAACACCACCCGCACCGCATCGAAGCCGCGATGTCAGCGACGACACAATCGAACGCGCGCGGATGGGCTGCGGCCGCGAGCGCGATGTGGGGCGCGACGGTGATCGCCGGCGTGTTCTGGGTGCGCTACGCGGCGCCCGAGCAGCATCGTCCTCGCCTCGCGCGTTTGATGGCCAGCGAACCGGCGCACATCGTCGCCCACTCCGTGCTCTACGGCGCACTCACCGCGATGGCGTACTTCGCAACGCGGCGCGCGTGGCTCGCGTTCGCCGTGGTGGCGGCGGTGGCGTTGCTGCAAGAGAGCGCGCAGTCGGTCTGGTGGGGCCGCGCGTTCGGCCCGAGCGAGTACTTCGACTTCGGTGTCGATGCCATCGCCGCGGTCGGTGCGTGGCTCGCGATGCGCTGGCTCGCGCGTGGTGCCGCACGACGCACGTGATCGCGGACGAGTTGGTTCGGGTACGCGCCTCGCACGGGATGTCACAGCCAAATCCCTGGCGTGCATCGGAGATGCGTAGTGAGCGAAGAAACACCACGTTTTCGGCCAAATCGTCGGCTCTTCCTCATCACCACCTCCGCAGTGACCGCGACGGCGATGAGCGGGCGTTTTCTCGCCGCCTGCGGATCGGGCGCCACCGCCAATCCACCCGGGCCGCACAACAGCGGCGTAACCCCCGCGTCACTCGCGGTCGGTGCTGCGGTCGTCCCGACAGGCGCGGACTACATCCTCGCGCGCGATGCGGGCGGCTTCTACGCGTACAGCATGCTCTGCACGCACCAGGGGTGCGCGATCCCGGTGCCGACGCAATCGAGCGGCAACTCGGTGTGCCCGTGCCATCAAGCGCGGTTCGATGCGAACGGCGACAACGTCGCGGGGCCGAACGGTGGCGGGCGAATCGCGAATCTGCCGCACTACACCGTCAGCATGAACACGGCCGGTGAGCTGGTGGTCGATACGTCGATGGCCGAAGCCGATCGCACCGCGCGATTCGAGCCGTCGGAAACGCCGCCCACCGATGATGCCGCCACTGCGACCGATGCCGCGACGACCGACGCAAGTGGCACGACGATGTAGCGCGGCGGAATGACGCCCGCTCCGACCCGCCGGGTGCCTGCTCCCGCCCGACGTAGGCTTGCTCCGACCGGAACGGGCGTCGCCTCCCGCCCGAAGTCCGTCGCCTCCGACCGGAAGTGCGTTTCCTCCTGCCCGAAACGCGCTGCCTTCGATGCAAAGCGCGTCGCCTTCCGCCCGAAGTACTTCGCCTCCGACCGGAAGTGCGTTTCCTCCCGCCCGAAACGCGTTGCCTTCGATGCAAAGTGCGTCGCCTTCCGCCCGAAGCGCGCCGCCTCCCGCCCGACGTGCGCCGCCTTCCGTGCGAAGCGCGCTCCCTTCCATGCACAATGGACCCGCGCGCGCGTGTTTCGATCGCGCGCGCTACGGCAGACCCCTCCCCATCATTGAATCGCTTGCGTTCACTCGCCCCTGCCCGAGACGCATCGACGCGCGATGCTGTCGGTCGAAGAGGGGCACGCGCGAGTCTCCGCAGGCGCGACGCGGCGAGTGCGTAACGCGCGTCGTTCGGGGAGGGCCGCTCAGGTACGACGTGAAGGTGCGGGGAGGGGTCTGCGGTAGCGCGAATCGCGATGCGCGCGGTCGAACGCGATTACGGAGCCTGCAGCTGGAATCGCGGCGGCTCGGGAAGCTGCGACGGATCGATTCGCGGTCGCATCGCGCCG
>CBIHQZ010001129.1:0-2864 GCA_966212315.1 uncultured Myxococcales bacterium | reverse complement strand
GTCCGTTGATCTACGCCGCCGAGCCGACGCTCGCGCTCTTCGCCGAAGAGCAGCGCTTCCCGATCCTTCCGTGCAACCTGTGCGGCTCGCAGTCGCAAGCGCAGCGCAAGCAGATCAAGTCGATGCTGGCGCGACTCGAGGACGAACACCCGGGGCTGAAGCAATCGATGCTCGCCGCGCTCGGCAACGTGAATCCATCGCACCTGCTCGACACCGCTCTGCACGGCGGAGCTGCCCCGCACGGCGTCGATCCGACCCTCGATGCGTCATCGAACGTTGCGCCGGGCATCGAGGCGCAGGACGGCAACGTCGAGTCGGATGCGCGTGGCCGTCGGCGACTTCCGATCGCCAGCGCCTAGCGCACACCGATAGAATCGTCGGGCTTGCACGAAAGGCGGCCCTCGATGCGTCAGGTGATGAAACGGCTCGCGGTCCTCGCGATCGCCCTCGCGATCTTCTCCGCCGGCTGTTCGGCGGACCCATGCGGCGGCGTGACGTGCGCGGACGGAAGCGGCGATGCACGCACCGACGGCAACGGCGGCGGTGATGCGCGCGGTGATGTCGTCGACCCGAGCAGCCTCGAGATCGTCTCGCTCGCGATCACGCCCGATGCGCCGACGCTCGATGTGAATCCACCGGCACCGGCGACGCTGGTGTTCCACGCGACCGGCACTCGGCGCGACGGAACGAACAGCGCGGTGACCGTGGCGTACTCGCTCGCCAACAATCGCGTCGGCACCATCGCCGGCGACGGGACCTTCACCGCGAATGGCATCGCCGGCGGGCAAGTGCAGGTGACCGCGACTGCGCCCGGGCCGAACGGCACGATGCTGACCGCGAGTACGACGCTGACCGTGCGGGTGAGTCGCACCGTCGTCGGAACGGGCGTGACGCCCGATCGCATCGCGGCCTTCGGCACCGCACCGAGCGCGACCGATCCCGCGGAGACGCCGAACGTGTTGTACCCGCTCGATCAGGCGATGATGCCGAACAACGTCGCCGCCCCCGACATCCAGTGGGAGCACGGCGCCGCCGACGACGTCTTCCGCGTGCAGATCAGCAAGCCGAACGCGCGCGTCACGGCATACGTCCTCCATAGCGGTGCAAGCTTCGGCTTCGACTGGCGCGTCGACGCGGACGCATGGCGTTCGGTGCTCGAGAGCGATCCCGATGCGCCGGCGGTGATCATCGTCGATCGACTCGATGTCGCGATGAACCGCGTGCTCTCGGGTTCGACGCTCACCGTGCGGTTCGCGCACGGCAGTGTGTTCGGCGTCGTCTACTACTGGGATCTATCCGACGGCGTCATCCAGCGCATCGATGCGGTGAGCGCCGTCTCGAACAATCTCATTCCGGCCCCGCCGTCGAACGGCACCTCGCGCTGCGTCGCGTGTCACGCCATCTCGCAGAACGGGCGTTATCTCTCGGCCGAGTTGTGGGACGCGGGCAATCGCTCGACGGTGTTCGATCTCACCGCCGATCTCAGCGTCGATCCGGCGCCGACCGTGTTTCCGACCGACCGTGTGAGCTACTTGTTCTCGTCGTTCAATCCCGACGCGACACGCCTCGTGACGAACATGGGCAACGCGTTCGGCATGCTCGATCCGCTCTCGGGCATGAGTGTGGCCGCGACTGGTCTGCCCGCCGACCACGCATCGCATCCGGCGTGGTCGCCCGACGGAAACAACATCGCGTTCATCACCAACACCAACGGCGGCTACGCGGTCGACTTCACCAACGGCGATCTCGCGCTGCTGCCACGCACCAGCGGCGATGACTTCGGCGCACCCGTCATCGTTCATGCGGGGCAAGCGCTCGCGGCGCAGCCGGAGACAGGCAACGTCGATTCGCATCCGTCCTGGTCACCGGATTCGCAGTTCCTCGCGTTCAGTCATGCGCGTCATTCGCGCAGCGACGGCGGGGGCGGAATGGACGTGTCGAGCGCGCTCTATCTCGTGCGCCCCACGAACGGCGCGACCCCCGCGCGTCTGTCGGCAGCGAGCGGCGCAGAGCAAGGCTTCTGGCCGACGTTCTCGCCGTTCGTCACCAACGAGTCCGGTGGCGAGCATCTCTACTGGCTCGCGTTCATCTCGCGTCGTGACTACGGCAACGCGCAGGTCGGAACGCGCGGGAGCACGCGCCGTCAGATCTGGGTGACTGCGGTGAACGCCTCGGGCACCGCGGATCCGTCGCACGTTCCGTACTGGCTCCCGGGCCAGGACGCGCGCGTGCAGAACATGGCTGCGCAATGGGCGCCGCTCGCGTGTCGCATGACCACCGCGACGTGCTCGGTCTCGAGCGAATGCTGCTCGGGCATCTGCGACCCCGCGTCGCACACGTGCATGCCTGCGAACACCTGCCGTATGGCCGGCCAGAGCTGCGGCGGCAACGACGATTGCTGCAGCGGACTCGCGTGCGTCGGAAACGTCTGCGCCGCACCGCCGGGCTGAGTCCGCGCGGCTTCCCTCGCATCCTCCCGTCCGCTAGCGTGAAGCACTCATGAGCGCTCCTCCCGACGGCAATCGTCCTCCGTGGAACACGCCTTCGTCGCAGTCGCACGGCTCGACGCCGTTCCGTCCCGCGCCGAACGATCCGTACCAGGCGTACGGGCAGATCACGACAGGGCCGGCGACCGGCTTGCCTCCTTCGGGAGCGCCGACGGGCGTGATCAAGAATCCGCGTCGCGCGGGTGCGTTCGTGTTCGCGATCGGGTTGCTCGCGGCGGGACTCAATTACTTCACGCTCACGTCGGAGCACCGCTACTACGTTCAAGCGCTCTTCGCCGCGCCGATGCTCCTCGTGTGCGGCGTGTTCTTCATGGCGTTCGGGCAACCGCTCGATGCCACGACAGGGAAGCCGAAGAC
>CBIHQZ010001128.1:0-2868 GCA_966212315.1 uncultured Myxococcales bacterium | reverse complement strand
TGCAGCAGATGATCGGCGCGTCGCGATTGATGCTCGCATCGCCCGTCAGCATCCCGACCGACTCGGCGCCGAACAGCTGGCACAGATCGAAGAACTTCTCGCTCGCGAGTGCCTTGATCGGCGACGTGTAGAACGAGCGCCGCCCTTCGCAGAGCGCCTTGAAGTGCATCGCAATCGCGACCAGCGATTTCCCCGAACCCGTCGGGGTGTTCAAGACGACGTTCTTGCCGGCGATGATCTCGAGAAGCGCTTCTTCCTGCGCGGGATACAACGCGCGCCCGGTCTCGGCGACGTAGTCCAAGAAGCGCTCGAGAATGCGATCGGGATCGGCCTCGTCGCGGGCCAGGATTCGTCGACCGAGAGGGTTCGTGGTGGCCTGTCGATTCATGGTCGAGACAGGGGTTATCACGCCCCTCCCCCGCGACGCGCCTCAATCCCGCGATGCGCTGCTGGCTGCCGCGCGGGTTCGCCATCCCTCTTCGCGTGCCCGTACTCCAACTCGTCCATTTCCTTCACACACTCGTTCATCGCGCATTCAGCACGGCTTGCTACACCGAACTCGATGCACGCACGCGCGTTCACGCTCGTTATCCCCGCCCTCGCGCTGCTCCTCGCGCCCGCGCGAGCCCGCGCTGTCGAAGAGCCCGCCGACGAAGCGACGCTCGATGCATCCGAGCGCGAGATGGTCGAACGCCTCAACGCATACCGCGCCGGCCTCGGTCTGCAGCCGCTGCTCCCGGTTCCGATGCTCAACATCGCGGCCGCGCGGCACTCCGCGGACATGATCCGCCGCGGCTACTTCGGGCATGTCGATCCCGACGGCAGGACACCGTTCGATCGAATGGGTGCCGTGGGCTACGAGAGCGACAACGAAGGCGAGACGCTCGCGTCGGGCCACGGCGAAGCGTCGCTTACCCTGCGTCAGTGGCAGCGTTCCCCGCCCCATGACGAAGCACTGCGCGACGCGAGTTACCGGGTCATCGGCATCGGTCGTGTGTTCGCGCCGCAGTCGCGTTATCGGTTCTACTGGACCGCGGTTTTCGGCGACGCGATCCCCACCGCGCAGCAACGAGCCGCGCGCGCTCCGAGTGATATCTCGTCGGACGAGGTCGTGATCGACACCACCGATCCGATCACTGCGCACAGGCCTACGCAACGCGCACGATCGCGCCGCAACGGGCGACGGCTCCGCACGACGCAACGCAGCTAGCCATCGACGCGCAGAGACGAAGATCGTCGCATTTGGTGCCGCCGCGACACGCGCACCCTGGCGCCGCGTCCATCTGTTACGGTGCGCGCTCGATTTTCGACCGCCACCGAGATTCACGAGAGTTGAACGATGATCACCCGCACCGACGCACTTGCGTACCACTCCGAAGGACGCCCCGGAAAACTGTCGATCGCGCCCACGAAGCCGACCCTCACCCAGCGCGATCTCTCCCTCGCGTACACGCCGGGAGTCGCCGAGCCGTGTCGTGAGATCGCCGCCGATCCGAGCGCTGTGTTCAAGTACACCGCGAAGGGAAACCTCGTCGCGGTCGTCACCAACGGCACGGCGGTTCTCGGTCTCGGCAACATCGGACCGGCCGCAGGCAAGCCGGTGATGGAGGGCAAGGCAGTGCTCTTCAAGCGCTTCGCCGACATCGACGTGTTCGACATCGAACTCGCGACCGAGGACCCCGAAGAAGTCATCCGCGCCTGTCAGCTGATGGCGCCGACGTTCGGCGGCATCAACCTCGAGGACATTCGCGCACCCGAGTGTTTCGAGATCGAGCGGAGACTCACCGAGACGCTCGACATCCCGGTCTTCCACGACGACCAGCACGGCACCGCGATCATCTCCGCCGCTGCATTCCTGAACGCACTCGAGCTCACCAACCGCAAGATCGAAGACACGCGCGTCGTGTTCTCGGGTGCCGGCGCGGCGGGAATCGCATGCGCGAAGCTATATCTCGACCTCGGCGTGCGTCCCGAGAACATGCTCATGGTCGACAGCCAGGGGGTGCTCCATCACGAGCGCACGAACCTCAACGTCTACAAGCAGCCCTTCGCGCGCAACACCACTGCGCGCACGCTGCTCGACGCGATGCGCGACGCAGATGCGTTCGTAGGCGTCTCGTCTGCGGATCTCGTCACGCGCGAGATGATCGCGGCGATGGCTCCGCGACCGATGGTCTTCGCGATGGCGAATCCGGATCCGGAGATCCTCCCCGACGTAGTCCTCGCGGTGCGCAAAGACGCCATCGTCGCCACCGGGCGCAGCGACTTCGCGAACCAGGTGAACAACGTTCTCGGCTTCCCATTCATCTTCCGCGGCGCACTCGACGTGCATGCGCGGCGCATCAACGAGCCGATGAAGCTCGCCGCCGTCCACGCCCTGGCCCGACTCGCGCGCGTCGGCGAAACCGACATCCCCGACGCGGTCCGGCACGCGTACCCCGGCGAACGATTCCACTTCGGCGCGAACTACATCATCCCGAAGCCCTTCGATCCGCGCGTCCTGACGACCGTGTCGCCCGCCGTCGCGCGCGCCGCGATGGAGAGCGGTGTCGCCCGCAGCTCAGTCGACCTCGACACCTACGCGTCCCGCCTCAAGCACCGCCTCGAGCAGTAACCGCAAGATCGCTCAGAAGCCCCCGGACGGTCGGGTCGTTCGCGGAGAGACGTTCGAACGCCTCTTTTCGAGACGGACGACTGCGCCGAGGGGTTCCGACGCCTCCCGCGGACGGCGTCATTCGCCGCGAGGCTTTCGGACGCCATCTGATGGTCGGCGCGTTCGCGGGGGCATTCGAACGACTCGTTTCGAGACGAACGACTGCGCCGGGGCGTTCCGACGCCTCCAACACGCAAAACTCCGGGCGGAGAAAA
>CBIHQZ010001127.1:0-2872 GCA_966212315.1 uncultured Myxococcales bacterium | reverse complement strand
AGTATCAACCCCACGCCGCGCGGCGTGACGAGCACGAACCTCGTTCCATTCGGATCGAGTCGCAGCAATTGTTCGATGCGCTCGTCGCCGTCTTCGCCCGGCGCGTCGAACGTTCGCTCGAACACGCCATCGATGTCTGCAATGCGTTGTGCATTGCGTGGCAGCCCGCTCGCGTCGACACCGGCGCGAACGATCGTTGCGTGATCGCCTGCCTCGTCGTGAATCGCGGCGACGAGATGCAACGCGCCGTCGTCGGCCGTGCACCATGCGAGCGCCGTGGCACCTGCGAGCACAGGCCACGGGTGGAACGTTCGCCCCGCGTCGAGCGTGACGAGCCCGGGCGCGCGGCCGAACGCGATCGCCCATGCGTCGCCACTGCACGCGATCGCACTCGGCGCGGCGGGCAATGTCGCGGAGATCGACTCCCAGCGCTGCCCGTCGACGCAACGGAGCAACTGCGGCGCCCATCCCGACGTCGCGACCACGATCCCATCGGTGCGTTCGAACGCCGCCGCGACACGAACCGGTTGCGGCAACACCGGCCCTTCCCACGTACGCCCCGCGTTCTCGCTGCGAAACCATCCACCGCCGTGCGCGCGTGCCCACACCCGCGACGAATTTCCGCCTTCGGCAATCAGTTCGACCGCGCTCTTGCCGACGTCTTCGCCACCGAGCGCAGCGACATCGAGCCACGTAGCCGCGCCGTCGTCCGATCGAAGGACATCGCCCGCCATCGTCGCCGCGAGCAACACGTCGTCGTCGAGAGACACGATGGAGGCAATCCACTCGCCTTCGCGATGCCCGACGCGCGGCGCCGTGCGCGCACGCGACCCACGCGCCTCGAGTCCCGCCCGTTCCAGCGAGAACACGCCATCGCCTGCGAGCATCACGTTTCCGCGATGAACCGCCGCTGCGAACACCAGACCATCGGTCGCGATGCGAGCGGCAACGCCGGCCTGCGGCTTCGGCAAAGCAAACGCCGGCAGCGCGGTTCGCTCCGGCTCGAGCGTGTCCGCGAACGCTTCCTCGGGTGTCGTCTCGTCGACCTCGTCGTTCAACTCGCGGAAGGCGCGTTCGTCGATGACGTCGCTTCCGAGGTCGTCGATTCCTTCATCGTCGTCGTCGTCCGCGAGCGCCGCGATGTCACCGATGGCGTCGTCGCGATCGTCGTGCGCATGCGGCGCGTCCTCGCCCGTCCAGTTGTCCTCGGTGTCGTCGATGTCCTCGGCGAGATCTCCGACGTCCGCATCGTCCGCTTCGTCTGCGCCTTCACGACCGACTCCGTCGTCCGCTTCGAGATCGATTCCCGTGTCGAACTCTTCGGAGACAGAGTCATCGAGAGATGCCTCGCCGTCGACGAGTCCGAGATCGCCGCCGTCGCCATCGCCGACTACTTCGCCGTCATCGTCGAGAGGCGGCAGCACCGCTGTTTCATCGACGCGCGCCTTCGGAACACGGGCGCCGCGCGGCTTCATTGCGCCGACCCCGCGCCACCGCCGCCGCCACTCTTCGGAATCGGTCGACCCATGCGCTGCAGCACGAGTTTCATGTCGTCCCACGTGTCTTTCTTCGCAGCGGGCATGCGCAGCAGATACGCCGGGTGCCACGTCGCCAGCAGCGGAATGCCCTGCCAGGTGCGCCAGGTTCCTCGCAACTGCGCCATCGTTTCGGTGCTCTCGAGCAGAAAGCTCGCGGCGGTCTTCCCGAGCGCCACGATGTACTGCGGCCGCACGAGCCCGAGTTGTTCCACGAGGTACGGCGTACAAGCCGCCATCTCGTCGGGCGCCGGGACGCGATTGTTCGGCGGTCGGCATTTCACGACGTTGCAGATGTAGACGTCGTTCTCGGTCAGCCCCATCGCCGCGATGATCTTGTCGAGCAGTTGTCCGGCCGCGCCGACGAAGGGCTTGCCTTGCAGGTCTTCGTCGCGCCCCGGTCCTTCGCCGACGAACGCGAGCGGCGCATTCGGATTGCCACGCGAGAAGACCGTCTGCGTACGCCCTTCGTGCAAGCGGCACTTCGTGCATCCACTCACGACGTTCTGGACCACCGACAGTCGCTGGATTCTCTCGTCCCCGGTCACCACCGGACGCGACGCGATCGCAACGTTGCTCGGCGTCCACGCATCGCGCGCGGGTTCGGCCGACTTCTTCTCCGCGACGACGGGAGCCGGTTCGACACGCGGCTTCTCCGCCACGCGTACGGGCTCTACGCGCGGCTTTTCGACAGCCTCGCTGGCGGGCTCGATCGTCGGCGTGCGCGGCTTCGTCGGCGCAGCGCTTTCTGTCCGCGCTGGCGTTGGAGCGGGGCCCTTCTTCTTGAGGAAAGAGGGCATCTCGAATTTCGGTGCGCCGCCGGGCGTGGGCTCGGGCTCTGTCGCCACGCGATCGTCGCGCGCGGAGTCTTGCGAACCATGCGGTGCCGATGGCGCGGCACGTGTGACGTTCGGACGCTCGATGCGCGGTGCCGTAGTCGCAGCGGCAGATTCGCTGTGCGCGAGCGCGTGAGGCGTGCTCGTCGAACGCTCGAGTCCCGCCACCCCCATCTCGCGTTGCCACTCGAGATGTGCCGCGAGTGACCTTGCGATGTCCGCGAGTTCGTCGCGCTCCGTCTGCGCCATTCGTCGCGTGTACCATTGCCTCGCGCCGTCGCAAGCGGCATACGTGGTGCGACTCGGATCGACCGACGATGAAGCTCACTGGCCCCCGCTCCGCTTGTCTCGCCGCGTTGATCGCACTCGGAGTCGTCGCGGGCGGTTGTCGTGGCCGCACGGGTCCCGCAGGGAGCGTGGACGGGATTCCGGCCGATCGCCCGACCCGCACGCATCGCGAGCGCTTCGGCGAAGTGACCTTGAACCTCGTCGAACTCGGGC
>CBIHQZ010001126.1:0-2872 GCA_966212315.1 uncultured Myxococcales bacterium | reverse complement strand
GCAGCGCGAGGACACATTCGTGACCAATGCTCAGGCGGCAGCGGGGGTGAGGTCCGCCCTCTACGCCGCGCCCACCAGCAACCGCGCCACCCGCTCGAGCGCGCCCACGTCGTGCACGTCCTCGTCGAACGCCGGCACTTCGATCACACGCGGCACGGTCTTCAGCTCGCGACGAACCCGCGCGACCTCGGACTTGTCGCGCTGCGCCCACACGAACATGTCCTGATGCGCCCTCAACGCCGCGCCCGCGATCTCGAGCGCCGGCTCGACTCCCGCATCGCGCAGCACATTCGCCACGCGCTGCGGCGCCTGTACGTCGACGGGGTCGAGCACGCGCACCCGATTGACCACCAGACCCTCGGTGAACATGCCGCCCTGCACGAGTCGCTCGCCGAAGAACATCGCTTCGTTCACCGCCATCGGATCCGGCGACGTCACGATCACGAACGCCACGCTCGGGCTCTTCAACGCTTCGCGCACCCGCGTCGCACGCTCGCGGAAGCCACCGAACAGCGATTGGAGGTCGGCGAGAAACTCGGCAATCTGCTCGAGAAAGCCCGCGCCGGTGAACTTCGCGAAGCCGGTGAGCACCTTCGCCATCGCCTTCGAAATGAGATTCAGCGACAAGCGCCCCGCCCCTTCGAAGGCTTGCACGAGACCGCGAATCGCCGGGCTGTCGACCGCGCTGATCATCCGTTCGGGCGCATCGAGGAAGTCGAGCGCGTTGGACGTCGGCGGGGTATCGAGAACGATCAGGTCGTAGTTCGGATCGTCCTTGAGCGCGTAGAGCTTCTCCATCGCCATGTACTCGGCCGTGCCCGAGAGCGATCCTGCGACCTCGCGATAGATCCGATTCGCGAACAAGCGATCGCGCACCGCTTCGCTCGCCGCGTACCGCGCGACCAGTTCGTCGAAGGTGCGCCGCGTATCGAGCATCATCGCCGTGAGCGAGCCGTTCCCGCTCGGCTTCACCAGCGCGTCGTCGATCTTCTGCGCCTCGGCCGTCATCTGGCCGATGCCGAGACTCGACGCCAGGCGCTTGGCAGGATCGATTGTGAGGCAGAGCACGCGACGCCCCGACTGCGCCCCCGCGAGGGCAATGGCTGCGGCGGTGGTCGTCTTGCCGACACCTCCCGATCCGACAGTCACGATCACGCGGCGGTTCTGGATGAGGTCCGAGAGGGTCGCTGTAGTCATCGATGCGCGCGAGACCCTAGTCTCCGGAAAGCCAAATTTCCACTGTCGCGTTGGCGCACGACCGCTCGCACTGCACCGCTTCGTTGCCGCCTCGCCGACCGCCTTAAACGCTCGCACATCCACGGCAGTCGATTAGAATCGGGCGCGATGGCCAGTACTCCCGGCGCACCGGGCGCACGACCGACGATCTGCCCGCGCTGCGGCGCCGCACTCCCGATGGAAGGGCGATTCTGCGGCAACTGTGGTCACGTGCTCGATGCGCCCGCACTCCCCGCGGCCGCGCCGAACGCACCGCAGATGCCCGCGATGCAGTGGGCGAACACGCAGATGGATCCGTCCCCACACGTTCCATCGGTGCCGCCCGTCGCGCCCGTTGCGAGTCCGCGCGCCGCGATGCGCACGATGATCGGCACGCCCGTCGTCGCACCGCCGCAGCCTGCCGCGGCCCCCGCAGCGGCCGTTGCCGCTCAACCCGCACCGGTCGTTTCGCACGCGCACCGCACGATGATGGGAATGGCGATCCAGCCGCCGCCTTCGGCACCCGTCGCGCCGGCCGCGCCTGCTGCGTTCAATGCCCATCGCACGATGATGGGTGTCGCGACCAACGCCGCCCCCGCCGCGCCGATCTCGGGCGTGGCCAACGCACAGAGCACGATGATGGGCGTCGTGTCGCCGATCGCGGCACCCGTCGCGCCTTCGGCCCCGAAGCGCGGTGAAATGCCGCCGATGATGGGTGGTTCGCGCCCCGGTGTTCCGCCGCGTGAACCCGCGTCGGGTTCGCCGACACAGATCCTCGCGGATGGATCGCGCGACAGCCTCGACGACTACGACCCGCTCGGTCGCAACAAACGCAAGCCACGCACGGCCGGCGAATCGTCGTCGCGCACGGGCCTGTGGATCGGTGTCGGTGTGCTCGTCGCCGCGGCGCTCGGGTCGGCGATCTGGTTCGGGCTGCGCGGTCGCGGCACCGAAGCGGTCGCTGCGCTGCAAGCACAGGTCGAAGCGAACGAGGGCGGAGCACTCGCGATGACCGTCGCGATCCCCGGACAGCCCGCCGGCACCGTCGTGCGATACGGCAGGCAAGAGCAACATCTCGATGCGCAGGGTCGCGCGCGCTTCGTGCTCGATGATCTCGGGAGCCGTGTCGGCGCGATCGATCTGCCGATCGACGTGAACGCGCCGAACGCCGCGCCGTCACGTCGCACTGCGCGCATCGTGCTCGCGTATCGCGTCGATCCCGATCTCGCGGGGCTCGCCGGCGAGGCGCCGACGCTGCGATTGATGTTCCATGTCGCGCCGGGCTCGCAGCTCCGCGTCGACGGCCAGACCATCGCGACCGACGCGACCGGTGCGGGGGCCGCGGTCGAAGCGGTGACGCCGATGCCGATCGATGGTCCCGCGGTGCGCGAACGCACGCTGCACGTCGATGTTCGCGGCGCCGACGGAACCGCTGCATCGGGCACGTACACGCTGCGCGTTCCGCGTGCGCAATTGACGCTCGATCGCCCGCCGATCGGCAGCGTCACGACGAGTGCCGAACGCATGGTGGTGCGCGGCAACGCGGCCGGTGCGTCGCGACTCACGGTCAACGGCATCGCGGCGGCGATCACCAATGGCACGTTCGAGACGGCCATCTCGCTCCCGGCGCCCGGTCACGTTCCGCTCGATGTCGTCG
>CBIHQZ010001125.1:0-2873 GCA_966212315.1 uncultured Myxococcales bacterium | reverse complement strand
GGAGATCGCGTACAACGCGTACGCGGCCCGCGGAGGAGCGTCGATGCCGCACACGCGGCAATGGGATCCTCGCCAATCGTCCGACGCTCGCGGGGCTTCGATTGTCGTGGGAAACGCTCACGCACGGTGACATCGGCGTGGCAGGGATTCGCGAGCGCGCGTCGACGGCGCGCCCGATCTCAGTAGGCCGTCAATCGCAGCAACATCTGCAGCGCGGTCAGGTTGCGCACGTTGTAGCCGTAGCGCAGCGCGGTGTCGGTGAGCGTGCCGCCCTGGTCGAGATACAGGCTCGGATGGATGCCATCGTTCGAGATGCCTTGCGCCGGGAGCGGGCTCATCGCGACGTAGTAGTCGATGAGCGGCAGGTGTCGCGTGCGCGCGATCGAACGCACGGCGTTGTTGTAGTCCGTCACGAGCGAAGCGCGGCTCGCGCTGTCCGTGCGCGGGGGAATGGTCGACAGGATCGCGACCGTCCCGCGTGCCTCGATGGTGTCGACGATCGTGTTCATGTTCGCCGTGTAGGTCGTCAGGTCGCTCCGATCCATGTCGTTCGTCCCGTACATCACGATCGCGAACATCGGACGAAGCGCTTCGAGTTCGCGCATCAGCGGCGACGATGTTCCACCCGCCAGTGCGTCGCCCGTCGTCCAGCCTGCAACGGCGCACACGCTGGCGCGATTGAACGAGTTCGATCCGTCGGACAGCGTGACGCTGGTGAAGCGCTGGATCGCGGGAAGCACATCCGCGTGGTTGCCGAGCGTGTACCAGCCGAAGCCGATGTCGCTGAGGAAGCTCGCCGACTCCGTGATGGAGTCTCCGATCTTGGCAAACACGTTGGGCCGATTGCCGCGCGAGACGCCGATGCTGATCACACTGCGGACGTGCGCGTCGGTCGCGCTGTCGAACGCCGGCAGGACGTCGGTCCCAGGCGAGCCGCTGGCCATCGTGCCGCTGTCGGAGACCGTCGACATCGTGCCGCCCGCGTCCCTCGTGGTGGTCATGGTCGTGCCGCTGCTTGCCACGCACGCGACGTATCCATCGAGCGCGTAGCAATCATTGTCGCGATCGCACGAACAGCGCGCTTCGTCGGGCCAGCAGTATCGAATGTGACCTTCGGCGTTGCGTGGTTGCCCCGCGCGATCGAGCGACCTTGCTTCCAGTGGGCAGGTGCCGGTTGCGTTCGTTGCGGTGCCGCTGTCAGGTGCCGGTGGCGTCGATGCATCGGTCGCGCTGCCGGTATCCGCTGGAGTCGCTGCAGCGCCCCTCGGAGTGCACGCGACATAGCCGTCTCGCGCGTAACAATCGTCGTCGCTGTCGCAGTAGCAATTGGCTTCCGTCGGCCAGCAATAGCGGATGTGTCCACCGACGTTGCGTGGCTGACCCGCGTTGTCGAGTGTGGTCGATTCGGGACAGGCGATCGCGAGAGTTAGCCCGACGCCTCCGTACTCTGCGTTGTCGCTCGGTGCGCAACCGACGACTCCCATCACGATCACTCCGAACAGCAAGCACCAGCGATTCGACTCGTTCACCATGTCGTTGCCCCCATCGTCTCTCGTCGCCCGCAACTCTCTGCATGGGCGAACGCGAACTCGAGTGCAGCAACTGGACCGTGGGGCAACGTGTGAAAGCTCGCACGTCACGCGCACCCAACGCGGACTGCGCAGCGATGTGCGTGTGCCGCGACGACGTGCATCGTGTCGCGGCAGCACATGGGCGTCCGGCGGATGAAGAAGCCGCCGATGCGCGGTCGAGCGCACGCGACGGCTTCGACCGATCTCACCTCACGTCGAGTCGATATCCGACCGAGAGCGTCGATGGCGAGCACGTCGCCAGCCGGGGACCGCCTGCGAACGCAGACTCGAGGCTCGTGCCGTTCACGGTACACGTCCCGACCATGTCGTCGCCGCTTGTCGGATCGTCGTCGAACACGGTGAAGATGAGCCCCATCCGGCGGAGTTCCGCACCCGTCGCGGTCACTTGGTAGGCCTGGGACCAGGTGGGACTGAACGTATCTCCCGCGACCGTCGTCATCCCGGTCGTCGTTCCTTGCGCGACGACGACGTATGGATCGGGCGCGCCATTGAACGGATCCCAATCGCTGCCGCCGGCGTTCGAGGACGGGATCCCTCCGGACATGACGTACACGCCGTAGCGCGTCGCATCGATATCCGGGGGCATCGCGCAGTGGCCCGATGCGCATCGCAGCCCGGCGCAGCAGTCGACATCGGTGACACAACCCGCATCGGCTCCCGTGCACGTGTCGCCGTCGGCCACGTCGACAGCGCTATCCGTGGCCATGGTTGCATCGTTCGCATCGTCGACGAAGGTGCTGTCCATGGTGGCGTCCGCGTTGTTGCCGTCGATGGAACTGTCGACGATGGAGCCGTCCATCTCCGTTCCTGCGTCGGCTGTGCTCTCCGCACAACGCCCGATCATCGCCATCGATCCGCCGGCATCCGCAGCAGCGTGCGAGTCGTACGTCGTCACCGGAACCGTCCCGAGGTCGACCGCCTGGGTCGTCGCGGGAATGTCGACGGGGACTGTGATCGAAGGGAGCGTGCGCGAAAATCCAGGGACGCTCAGCGTGACTTCCGCCCGCACGTGAACGGTGCCGTCGGTCGTGATGCGTCCGCGGTACTGCGCAGTGCCGTCAGTGTCGATCGCGGCGCACGTGCCCGTGAACGCCGAGTGAACCGTTCCGCTGAGATACAGCGTGAGCGTTCCGGGAATGCCGGTGGCGAGCATGAGATCGATCGGCGGCAACGCCATCTCGGGGACGTCCGCGGTGACCGGCGCGGATCCGTCGATCAGGAACGGATCGAACGCTGCCATCCCCGCTCCGTGGAAATCGAGATCGGGGACCATCATCAACG
>CBIHQZ010001124.1:0-2875 GCA_966212315.1 uncultured Myxococcales bacterium | reverse complement strand
TGCTCCCATGCGACCGCCGGCACTTCGTAACCATCGAGCTGCTCGACCACGGCACCGATCGAGTCGTGCTCTTTTTGTCGCCGCACAACGAGGCTGTTGGAGCGATGGCGTACGTGGGATTTCACCCGGGCCCGGGCGAGCAATGAGTCCCTGAGTCGCAATCACCTACCGCGATTTCTACGATCCCCCTCGCGAGTTCACGAGCGAACTCGCAAGCGGCACGAAATGTCAGAAAGCTAATACCGTCCCCCTGCTCGAAGTCGCGATGCGCGGCTGACGAGAGAGTTGGCCGCCGCTCGCGGATTGAGTAGTGAGTACCCGTGGACCGCCTCGCCGTCGCCGCTGCCATTCGTGAAATCGCGCGCCGCCTCGCGCTGCGTGGCGACAACTCGTTTCGCGCACGCGCCTACCTTCGCGCCGCGGACTCACTCGACTCGCTCGAAGCAGACCTCGCCGCCCTCGTCGCCCGCGGCACACTCACCACCGTCCCGCACATCGGCGCGGGGCTCGCGTCGCAGATCGTAGAACTCGTCCGCACCGGCCGATCGTCGGTGCTCGAAGAACTCCGCGCGGAGACGCCCGCGATCGTCCTCGAAGTCTCTGAACGCGCCAACTTGAATGGCCCGCGCGCCGCACGCCTCGTCGCGGACCTCGCGCTCAGCTCCATCGAAGACCTGCGCACCGCCTGCATCGAGGGGCGCGCACGCAACGTGAGCGGAATCGGGCCGGCGACGGAGAAGCGCATTCTCGAATCGCTCTCGCGCGACGACGAACGCCGCGCGCGCGTCCTTCTCCCCGACGCGCGGAGCATCGCGAGCACGGTGACCGCACGCCTCGACGGCCTCGCTGCGCGCACCGAAATCGCGGGCGACCTCCGTCGCTGGCAGGACACCGTGGCATCGGTCGACATCGTGGCCGAGACCGCGGCACCGAAGCCCGTTCTCGACCGAGTTGCCAGCGATCCACGCGTCACGCATGAGATCGAGCGCGGTGACGACTTCGTTCGCGTCAGTCACGCGAACGGCCCGGTGATCAGCGTGCGCACCGCGCCGAGCGAGCGATTCGCCGCGGCACTTCTCCGCGCCACCGGGAGCGCCGAACATCTCGCACGCCTCGGCGCCGTCGCATCGCAACGCGGATTCACGTGGTGCGACGACGGCACACTCGTCGACCCCCACGGCCACGAAGTCGCGCTCGCACGGGAAGAGGACCTCTACGCGGCACTCGGGCTCGCCTTCGTACCGCCGGAACTGCGCGACGGCCTCGATGAGATCGACCTCGCACGCGGCGGCGCCACGGCCTTCGACGACCTCGTCGACACCGGCGACATCCGCGGTCACGTCCACTGCCACACGAAGTTCTCGGACGGACGAAATACCATCGAGGAAATGGCGCTTGCGGCGGATGAAATCGGAATGGAATACCTCACCATCACCGACCATTCACCGACGGCGAGTTATGCCAACGGCGTGACGCTCGATCGATTGAAAGCGCAGTGGGACGAGATCGAACGTGTGCAGGAGTCCGTGCGCGTGAAGCTCTTGCGCGGCACCGAGTCCGACATCCTCGCGGACGGTGCACTCGATTATCCCGACGACGTGCTCGAGCAGTTCGACGTGGTGATCGCGAGCATTCACGCCCGCATGCGCATGGACGAACAGCAGATGACGCGTCGGATCGTGAACGCGATGAAGAACCCGGTCTTCAAGATCTGGGGGCACGCGCTGGGACGGCGCTTGCTCGAGCGGCCGCCGTTCGCGTGCCGCGTAGAGGAAGTGCTGGATGCGATCGCCGAATCGCGGGCCGCGATCGAAGTGAACGGCGATCCGCATCGACTCGACATGGAGCCGCGCTGGATCCGCGAAGCGCGCAAGCGAGACATTCCGTTCGTCGTGTCGACCGATGCGCATTCGACGGGCGCGTTCGGGTATCTCGCGTACGGCGTTGCGCTCGCGCGGCGGGGCGGGCTGCGGCGGCGTGAAGTGCTGAATACGCGGGGTGTGGAGGCGTTCCGGCGCGCGGTGAGTCCGGTGGGGTGAGGGCGCGCGTACCTCACCCCGGCTGCCGCCCGCCCCTCTCCCTCCGACGCCACCGCGTTTCCGTGAACGCAGGCGTCGTCGAGAGAGGGGCTCGAACGATGGCGCGTGGGTGAGACTCGTCGAGGTCCGAGTGCGGCGGGATGAGCCGTTGGTGCGTGCCGCGCGGGCCTATCGGGCGAGGAGGTCGCCAACGTGGCGGCGATGTACACGGCGCCCAACGCTTCGGCTCACGCAGCCACCAACTACCAACCACCAACCACCAACGCCCCGGCTCACTCAGCCCCTCTCTCGATCGACGCCTGCGCTGCTCGCGCAACGCGGTGGCGTCGGAGCGAGAGGGGCGCGCGGCAGCGGGGGTGAGGTTCCTGTCTCCATTGCGCGTTCCTTGCCAGCATCGCCCGCGTGCGGTTGATTTCCGGCGATGGCCAGGACGCTCACGTTTCGGCACCGCGGCGTGGACATCGCCGTCGAGCCACAGAAAGTCGATCGCGACCGGTTGTACGGGTTCATCGAATCCGAGGTTCTCGACGACGCCGGTCTGACCTGCGAACTGTTCACGCTCGCCGGCGATGGCAAGACGCTGATCGCACGCGGCGGCACCGCGCAGGCGATTCTCTCCGCCGAGGGAACCTGGCTCGAGAAGGCCACGCTCGCCCCCGTCGACCTCGAAGGTCGCCCGATCACGCCCGTTCCTTCGAGCTACGCCGCGACCGTCGATCTCGTGAAGACCGTGACGATCGACGAGTACCTCACGCACGACACGCGGCTCGTGTACCGCATCGAACTCGGGCCAGATGCGAGCGACCTGCTCGAGGAACTTCGCAGCGGCGCGATCT
>CBIHQZ010001123.1:0-2877 GCA_966212315.1 uncultured Myxococcales bacterium | reverse complement strand
CGACAGCCAGCGAGGCCAGCACCACCAGACCGAGGCCGCGGTAGTAGAAGAGGCCCGGGGAGAACGCGATCGACAGGTTTCCGAACGCGTAGCCGGCGTAGAGATTGAGTCCGCCGCCGTAGGTATTGTTGGCGGCATAGTTGCCGACGAGCGGGAGATGAAACGACGGCGCGACGCCGAACATCGGTGTGCGGCGCGGCGGCGGTTCGTCGGGTACGGGCTGCGGTGGTTGCTGCGGTTGCACTTGCACCGGCTGCACCGGTGCGGGCTGCACCATCACGGTTCCCTGCCCGTCGCCCTGCACGCCGGCGTTGGGATCCTGCGGCGCCGCGACGCTTCCGTTGGGATCCGGCGGCGGTGCGTTCGGATCGTTGGCGCTCCATGCGGTCGCACTGGCGACGAGCGTGAGAAGCAGTGACGACGAGGCGAGCGAGAGGCGAAGCATGCTCATGAAGGGAACCACTCCTACGGAGATGAGACGCGCGCCGACTGTTGCGCGACGAGGTCGACGATCGGTGTGCTGATGGTGCGCGGCGCGCCGTTGCGGATCAGATCGACGTCGATGGCACGCGCGATTCGCAATCGCTCGAACGCCCACAACGCCTGCTCGGGTCGCTCGATGCGAATGCCGTTCACGCGAAGGATCACGTCGCCGATGCGAATGTCGGCGCCGGCCGAATGCCAGTCGTCGATGTCGTCGGCGCGCTCGAGACGGAACCCGACGAACCTCCCGTTGGTCATCGCGGGGCTCACGTCGACGCGCGCGAGGAACACGCCGAGACCGCGAGTGAGCGCTGTTTCGACTTCAGCGCGCGTGAGAGGGCCGGGCGTCCGTGGCACCAGCGAATCGCGGGCATCGGCGACGTGCTCGTCCGGCGCACGCGATGACGACGACGGAGATGTCTCGGAACCAGCACTCGTGACCGAGTCGTGTGTGGATGCCGAAGGTGTCGCGCGCGCGGCGCAGCCGCCGAGTGTCATCGCGACGATCCACGCGAGAGGTGTTCGCATCGTGGGTGCACGGTAGCCGGGGCGAATGCGCGCGGGCCAGTTTCCACCGGGTGTTGTACGGGACGATGCGAGCGGATTCTCCCCGCACGAACCGCCAACGCGAAGCTCAGCCGAGCGCGCGCAACGCGTCGACGTGGGCGACGATGTCCTGGCAGACGGTGTCCAGGTCGCGCTCGCCGTCGACGTGCACGATGCGCTCGCCGGGAAAGTGTCGATCGAGAGAGAGATAGAACTCCGCGAGGCGCGCCTGGATGTCGGCCTGCTCGTAGAGATCGGGGCGCCCGCTGCGAATCGCCCGGCGTTTCGCGGCGGTTTCCGCGCGGACATCGACGACGATGGTGAGGTCCGGGCGACGCGCCTTGCGATTGATCGCGCGAATCCATTCGACCGCGTCCGGCGCTTCGACGTCGACCGATTGGTACGCGACGCTCGAGTAGTCGTAGCGATCGGAGAGCACGGTCACGCCATCGAGGAGGTTCGGCACGACTTCGGCATCGAGGTGGTCGCAACGATCCGCCGCGAAGAGCAGCGCCATGGTCGCCCACGAGGGCGCGCGCGGACCCGACACGCCCGGCACCACGACGCGGCCCGACAGCACCTGGCGGATCATCGAGCCGATCGGCCCGTCCGACGGTTCGCGCGTGGCGTGCACGGGAAGCCCGCGCTTGCGCAGCACCTTCGAAAGCATCTGAACCTGTGTCGTCGTGCCCGCGCCATCGATCCCTTCGATGACGATGAAGTGCCCTTCGATCATGCGCGCCTCCCCTCCCCGAACCAGCCGTTTGCCGCCCAGAAATGCGGCACACCGAGGCTCTTAGTCCAACTCGTGCGCAAAGATCTACCGCCAGCGATGGCCGGTGCACGACGCTGTGCGCCAACGGTGCGGTTCCGGCGCGTTCCTTGTCCGGCCCGCATCGCGCGTGCTACCCCGATTCGGCACGTCAACATGCGCGCACGGCCCGAACGGACGGGCTCGGCAAACGCGGGAGACCTCGGAATGAGCCAGCGGATCGATCGTCGTCATTTCCTCGCAGGGACCGCGGCTGGTGCGGGGGCGCTGGCACTCCACGGCAAGAAGGCGCAAGCGCAGGCTGCGGCAGCACCGGCGGCCGCAGGCGGCGCGAATGCATCCCTCGCAGCGACGGCGCCCACGGGGTTCACGCCGTTCAGCGCGCCGGGCGTCGTGGTGCGCGTGCACCGTGCGAACTCGATGCGACCGGGCGGGCTTTTCCCGACGCAGGCGGCCGCGGATGCGATGGTCGATCGCGCGGTGATGGAACTCACCGGCCAGCACGACGTCGCGGCGGCATGGCGGCAGCTCGTTCATCCGAACGATCGCGTCGGCATCAAGACCAACGGGCTCGGTCTGCGGAACATCGCGTCGAACAAAGAGACCGTGCTCGCGATCGTGCGCGGCGTGATCGCCGCGGGCGTGCCGGCGAATCAGGTGTGGGTCTACGACCAGTGGAACGGCTTCCTGATGGCGACGCGACTGACGCGCCGTGATCTCCCGGCCGGCGTGCAGATGCGCACCCACAACAATCACGACCTCGGCCGCGAGACGCGTGTCGCGTCGGGACGCACGCAGTACGCACTGCCGTTGCTCGAGGCGACCGCCATCATCGGCGTGCCGCTCGTGAAAGATCACTCGCTCTCGGGATTTACCGGCGCGATGAAGAACATGACCCACGGGAGCATTCGCAACCCCGAGGACTTCCACCGTCATCAGTGCTCGCCGCAGATCGCGGAGTTGTACGCGCACGAAGCGATTCGCTCGCGCACTCGCGTGCACGTGATGGACGCCTTCAAGGTGCTCTACGACGGCGGCCCGCAGGACAACGCCAACGCGCGCGAAGTGTACGAGCA
>CBIHQZ010001122.1:0-2881 GCA_966212315.1 uncultured Myxococcales bacterium | reverse complement strand
CGGCGCGGCCGGCATCGCGGCGGGGGTGTGTTGAACGGGGCGAGCGTTCTGCGTCGGCACGAACATCGGGCGCACCGCGGGCGGACCGCTCGGCGACTGCGCTTGATGCTGTGGCGGGGCTGCGGTTCGCTCGGTGGCAGGATCGTCGTATTCGTCGATCGTGGGCCCGTTGCCCGCCTGGTGGGGAATGACGTAGCCAGCGCGAGTCTTGTTGATGGGGGGATCGCCCGGGCGACGCGTGCTCATGCGCTCGACGCTACCAGAATCCTTGCGGCGCGGCGGCGAGTCCCCGGGCGCGGGAAAGCTCAGTTCGCGTACGTGCGCAGGCGGCCGAGCATCGCGAGCGCGGTGAGATTTCGGACGTTGTATCCGTGCTCCAGCGCGGGTGCGGAGAAGTCGCATCCGTCCGTGTTCGGGTCGCTGGGGTCGAGATAGATGTCCGGGTGCACGCCGTCACTCGAGATGCCGTTGTTCGGAATCCCCTGGAGCGCGACCCAGAAGTCCACCAGCGGAAGATGCCGCGTCGACGCGATCGATCGGATGGCGTCGTTGAACGTCCCGACCAGTACGTTGAAGTCGGCGTTGTCGAGTCGCGGCGGAATCGTCGAGAGCGCCGCGACGGTGCCGTTCGCTTCGATGATGTCGACGATGCGATTGATATTCGCCGCGTAGGTGCCGACGTCGTAGCGCTCGAGATCGTTGGTGCCGTACATCACGAGCGCGAACATCGGATGCGTGTCGTTCAGCTCGTGATTGAGCGCGCTATCCGGGTAGTTCTCGAGTGCCTGCGCGGAACTCCAACCCGCCACCGCACACTCGCTGGCGCGGTTCAGTGAGTTGCGATCCCCGAGTTGCACCTGGCGGAAGTAATCGATGGTCGGACCGACTTCGGCGTGGTCGCCGAGGCGGATCCATCCGTAACCGCAGTCGAACAAGAAGCTGGCGGACTCGCTGATCGAATCGCCGATCTTCGCGAAGACCTCCACGTTGTTGCCACGCGCGCGGCCCATCGCGATCTGGTCGCGCACGTGGGCCTCGGTGGCCGCGTCGAACGGCGGCAACGGATCGGTTCCGATGGGCGAGTCGAACGCGATGTCCGTCACGGTGTCGGCGACCACCGGATCGTCGGCGGGGATGTCGTCGACCATCGTGCTGTCTTCGCGGACGTCACTCGCGTCGGACGTCATGGTCACGTCGTCGGCGCCGGTGTCGGAGGGCGTCGTGCTGCCATTGCACCCGACTGCAAGGCTGCTCGCGGCAATAACGATTGCAGCGACGCGGAACGAGGCACGTTGCATTTCTCTTCTCCTGCGAGGACTACGATTCGAAGCGATCGGCATACTGCACACTCGATTGCTCCCTTCACGCCGGATGACGCGATCTGGCGACATGCGTCAGCGTTTCGGACTCGAACGGGTGTGCGACTCCATGCTTCGATTCGCGAGCAGCGGAAGGGATGCGCGTGATGCTTCAACGAGGCGATCGAGTTGCGTTGCTCACATCAGGTGGTGACGCCCCCGGCATGAATGCCGCGTTGCGAGGCGCGGCGCGCGTCGGTGCTTCTCTGGGCTTCGAGATGCTCGGCGTCGTTGACGGGTACGCGGGTCTGCTCGAAGGGCGCTTCGTTCCGCTGGATCTCCAGGCACTCGACGAAGCTTCGCGACGCGGCGGCACCATCCTCGGGACCGCGCGATCCAAGGTGTTTCCCAGCGAGGACGGTCAGCGTCGCGCGCGCGTGCGCATCGCGGAAGCGAAGTTGCGGGGCGTGCTCGTGATCGGCGGCAATGGCTCGCTGGCCGGCGCGCGCTCGCTGCTCGACGTGCAGACCGAACACGGCCCGCTGGTGGTCGGCGGCGTGCCTGCTTCGATCGACAACGATCTTGCCTGCACTTCGATGGCGATCGGCGTCGACACCGCACTCAATACGATCGTCGAAGCGGTCGACAGGATCGCGGACACTGCCACCGCTCATCGGCGCGCATTCTTCATCGAAGTGATGGGGCGCGACTGCGGCTACCTCGCGATGACGTCGTCGATCGCGAGCGGCGCGGACGTGGTCTTGATCCGCGAGACGGGCCGCAGCGAAGACGAAATCGTCGCGCACGTCGTGGCCGCGATGGAGCGAGCATTTCGCGACACGAACAAACGGCGCGTGCTGGTCATCAAAGCCGAGGGCGTGAAGGTCGCGACCGATCGATTGAAGAACGCGGTCGACGAAAAGCTCCAGGGTTCGCTCCCCGACGTCGACACCCGCGTGACGGTGCTCGGACATCTGGTGCGCGGTGGAACGCCGACTGCGTTCGATCGTCTCCTCGGCGCGCGCCTCGCCAACGGCGCAATCCGAGCGATGGCGGCCGGCCGCTCGGGATTGATGGCGGGATGGCTCGGGCCTGGAATCCGGGGCGAAACGAGCGGTGACGACCCGTACGTCGTGCTCACGCCGATCGACGAAGTGCTCGCCGAGACGACGCGATTGATGGAAGGCGATTCGGAACTCGCGCGCTGGCGACGCCGAACGTTCCAGGACATCGACCCGATCCTGCGTCGCTGAAGCGAAGCACGGCCGCGTGCTATTCAGCGCGCATGGCGACGCGTACCGAACACGACACGATGGGTGATGTGCTCGTCCCGGCCGAGCGACTGTGGGGGGCGCAGACGCAGCGATCGATCGAGCACTTCGCGATCTCGAGCGAACGCATTCCGCTGCCGGTGGTGTACGCGCTCGCGCTGATCAAGAAGGCGGCCGCACGCGTGAACGTCGCGCTCGCCGGATTGCCCGCGGAGAAAGCCGATGCGATCGCGCGCGCGGTCGACGAGGTGCTCGCGTGGGATCACGACGACGAGTTTCCGTTGCGCGTCTGGCAGACCGGCAGCGGCACGC
>CBIHQZ010001121.1:0-2887 GCA_966212315.1 uncultured Myxococcales bacterium | reverse complement strand
TGCCGCCGAACGCGAGCGCACCAGCAGACGGCGTGCAGCCGCAGATCGACATCTCTCCCTGCCCGACTACGCACACGGGCGTCGACTGGTTCTGTGTGACCACGTCCGGATGCCAGGTCGGGTACGTCGGCGGAACGATGCCCGCGAACGGCGCGCCGATTCAGACCGTGAGTTGCGCGACGACGGATCAATGCGTCTTCGGTCTCGACGCGAACGGACTCCCCGTGACGGGTGCATGCCCGCAACTCGACGTGCAACCGCAGCAGTGCAGCAACGAGTTCCACTTCGATCGCGCATCGCTCACCCGCTTCGAGTGCCACGCCATGGTGAGCGGGTGCACGGTCTCCGACGGAACGCAGGGGCAGCGCGTGGCGAGCGTGTCGCGCGAAGTCAGCGGCGGCGTGCAATCGAGCAGTTGCCCGACGCCGTGTACGCCATTCGCTTGATGAAGACGATGCGGTCCCGGGCGGACCGCTAGCTTCGTGGAAACCGCGCCGACGCGCGTCATCGCTTCTTCGCGACCGGTCGGAGCGAGAGCGCGACGCGGCGACTGGCAGCGCGAATCGCGGGCACTACCTCCGAGCGCAGGAACTCCTGACGTCGGAACTCGCGTTCGAGTGCACGGAGCGCCGGATCGGTGTGCTCGCTCACGGCGCCGACGATCTCTTCCGCAGTCTCGACGACGAAGCGTTCGCCCACGCCGATGTCGCGCGCGAACTGTTGCCAGTCCGACCGCCGCAAGCGATCGGCATCGACGCTCGACCCGATGCGCATCGCGATGTGTCGGTCGATCCTCCGGTAGGCGCGCGTACACACGAGATCGTAGAACGGCGCGAGCCGCGTCCCGTTCGCGGAGTGGAGCAGCGACAGGTTCTTCGCGTGACCATCGGCGTTGCCGACGCACGCGTTGAAGATGTGCCAGCGGATGAGCGCCCGCGTGTCGACGAGCGGATCAACCGACGCGGCGCGCACGAGTTCGACACATTGCGAGATGCTCGGTCCCCCTTCGGCTTCGTACTTGCGCTCGGCGGGAAATCCCTGCGCCTGGCAGAAGTCTTCTTGATGGATTCGTGCGATCGCCCCGGCGCGCACTTCGCGGTCGTAGCGCTCGATGACTGCCGTCGTGTGCCGGCCGATCCGTCGCAGTTCGGCGCGCACCGTCGGGAGTCCGACGGCCGCTGCGAGGCGGAGCAGGAGCACTTCGTTGGCGGGGAGATTGCGGAAGTCTCGGTTCTCGAACTTGAGAATGTGGGTACTCGCCGCGGTGGCCTTCGGCAGCGCGATCCCGTCCTCGTCGATGAACACGGGGAGCTTGTCTTGCGCGCCGGCGAGCGAGAGCCGAATGCCGCGTGCTCCGGCGACCGAGCCGAACGCGCCGCCGGATTCGATTCGCTCGGCGATGTCCGCGTCGGTCAGCCGCTGGTACGCGGGCTTGCGGAGTGCATCTTCGCGTGACGGAACCAATGAGAGCGCGCCGGCGCATTCACCGCCGATCGCCGCGAGGAGCGCATAGTCGTTGCCGACAGAGATCCCGAGTCGCTCGGCGATCTGCCTGCGCACGCGGCCTTCGGGGAGCAGATTGAAGAAGAACCCTGCCACGGCGTCCGCGGCATATGGCGCCTTCGCGAGCGGAAGCGTGACCGAGGCCGGGAACGCGTCGCTCGAAGCGAGCCAGTCGGCGTCGTACGCAAACGCGAGTGGGGACGGGTCTAGTCGGCCGACGACGCGGCGTTCGTGGAAGACCCACAGCGGCGGATCACTCACGTCGTGCTCGCTTTCGCTTCACGCTGTTCGCGCGCGCGGGTGGCGTCGACGGGCTCGTCGCGGGTCGCGAATCCGGGACGCTCGGGGCGATGGTCCGGGTCGCCGCGACGTTTCGAGCAAACGCCCGGGCCGCGCGGGGCGCCACCGCGATCTCGAATCCGAGGCGCTCCAGGACCTGCAGCACGTGGTCGAACCGGAGCGTCTTCTTCCCGCGCTCGAGTTCGGCAAGAAATCGCGTTCCGACACCGGCGAGTCCCGCGGCTTGCGCCTGCGTCAAACCTGCGGCGCGGCGTCGCGCTCGAACGAGTCCCCCGACGCCCGAAGCGTTCTTCACGAGCACGAACGTGGGTTCCACGACATTCATCCCGAACGGGATTATCCGTCGCGGAATGCATGCGTCAAGGCGTCATCTTCCCGATCGGGAATAATTGCCTCGGGAATGCGTCTAAGCTCGCGAATCGTCCCGTTCGGGATGATTGCGTAGAGCACCGGTGGGAAGTCTCCGTGTCGAGCAGCGCACCGTGCGTCGAGCGATTCGGGTTTCTGCAGCGTGCGATCGCGACTTCGTTCGGCTCGCGCGGGCGAATCAGAGTAGCTGATCGCGTGCGTGACTCGGCTCAGCAGCCGCAGGTGTTCCCCTCGATCCGCGACGGGAGCGGGTCGATCGGTTCGTCGCCGTCGAGCCGCGCATTGTCGTAGGCGCGGATCCATTCGAACGAGCCATCACCCGTTACGTCGATCACTGCACTCGGAGCCACCGTCGGGAGGTTCTCGTCGTGCCGTACCGGCGCGAGCACGCCGCGCTCGAGTCGCCACACACGCGACACCGACGCTCCCCATCCGCCGCAGCCTTCGCCCGCAGCCATCCAACCCCACACGAAAGTCGTGCCGTCGCTCCGCGAGACCGTCCGAACCGTGAACTCCGCCGACGCGTCCTCGTCCCACAACTGGTGGCGTCGACGGTCATCCTCCGCGATGTATGACTGCTCGGCCTCGCGATAGTCGTCCGTCGCGCGCAATGCGTCGCGCGCGCGTTCGCGGAGCACGTCGTCGGCATCGACGGCCGCAACCAACGCGTGGGGGCTGTACTCGATGGACGTCGCCCACAGGCCGGTCGAGCAAT
>CBIHQZ010001120.1:0-2892 GCA_966212315.1 uncultured Myxococcales bacterium | reverse complement strand
TCCGCACCTTCGATGCATCCGCCTTCTTCGATCGCGTCGAGGTCGTCCGCACGCACGAGGCCGGTGCTCACCATGCCGCGCGCGCCCTCGGCGAGAATCGCGTCGAGATCGCTCACGCGCGAATCGGGTCGACCCACGCCGACGCCGGCGGGAACCACGCGTTGCAGTTCGTTCGCCACGCGGTCGCGCGCGGCAGACACCGCGTCGGCATCGAGGTCGGTGCGGTGCAAACGAACGCCGCAGTTGATGTCGTACCCGACGCCGCCCGGCGACACGACGCCGCCCTGCTCGGGATCGAACGCGGCCACACCGCCGATGGGAAAGCCGTAACCCCAGTGCATGTCGGGCATGGCGAGCGCGGCGCCGACGATGCCGGGCAGCGATGCGACATTCACGACCTGCTGTACGCACGGGTCGTTGCGAATCGTTCCGATCAGCGTTTCGTCGGCATAGATGCGCCCTTCGACGCGCATCGCGCCCTTCTTCGGCACGCGCCAGCGCACGTCGTCGATTCGTTCGAGCCAGATGTTGTCGGCCTTGGTGCCCATGACGTCCTCGGTCCTCTCGCGAGGTCACACATCGACGACCATCTTCAATCGATACCGATCGGGTGCGATCTCGCCCGCTTCGAGACCATGGTAGGTCACGGCTTTGATCGCACCGCGCACGGCATGACGGCCTTCATCGAGCGGTTCGCCTAGCAAGGCGCCGCGCACATGGCCCGGCGCATCGTCGAACACCACCACGTGGCGCACTGCGAAGCGATGGGCGTCGAGGTGATAGAGCACCTCGGCGAGCCAGCGGAACGCCCGGTCGTCGTCGGCGAGCAGTTCCTCCGCATCGTCGGCGGCGATGGCGATCGCGCGCGTTTCGATGGGACGCACGCTGTATGTCTCGATCGAGAGGTTGGCAAGGGCCTCGGCCGCTGCGGCGAGCGAATCGGCGCGATCGCGCGCATGCACGACGAAGCCTTCGTCGGCGGTGTGTTCGACCTCTTCGCGCTCGTAGTCGTCGCCGAGTTCGAACATCGCTTCGTTCGTTCGCGGGCCGAGCGCCAGCAACGCATCAGCGAGCGGCACGTTCGTGCGCGGATCTCGCGCGTGCGGGGCGAGGTCGAGCAATGGCGAGAGCGCGAATGCGCGATGGAGCAGCTCGCGATGCGGAACGTGCAATTGCTCCGCGTCGTGCACGAGTCCGTCGATCCACAGAACGTCGAGATCGATCGTGCGCGCGCCCCATCGTTCGCGCCGTTCGCGGCCGAGCCGTCGTTCGATGTCGAGACAGGCCGCCAGGAGGCCATCGGGTGCGAGTCGCGTGCGAACGTGCGCTGCCGTGTTGAAGTACGCAGGCTGCGGCGGGCCCACGGGGGCCGTGACCCGTACAGGCGCTACGCGAACGACCTCGATGCCATCCGTCTCACGCAACAGATCGACCGCTGCTCGCAAGAACCCCGCGCGGCTCCCGAGATTCGCACCGAGTCCGATGACCGCGTCGCGATCGGTCATACGCCCGCCTCGCGTTCGTATTGTTTCAGTCGTCGGTAGAGCGTCGCGGTGCCGATGCCGAGCTGCGCCGCGGTGCGCGCTTGATTGCCGCCGTTCGCTTCGAGCGCGGCGAGGATGTACTCGCGTTCGACGTCTTCGAGCGGACGAATGCCGGCACGGATGGCGGGCGCCGGTGTCGCGAAGCGGACCTCTTCCGGTAGGTCGATCAGATCGATGTGCGTGGTCTCGCAGAGCACCGTAGCGCGTTCGATCGCATTCTCGAGTTCACGCACGTTGCCCGGCCATGCGTAGCGCACCAGCTGATCGGCTGCCGCCGGCGTGAATCCGAGGATCTTCTTGCTCATGCGGCGCGAGGCGCGTCCCATCATCGCGGAGGCGAGGGCGAGCACGTCGTCGCGGCGTTCGCGCAACGGCGGAATGTGAAGCTCGATCACCCGCAGTCGGTAATAGAGATCCTGGCGGAACCGCCCTGCGCCGACTTCTTCGGTGAGATTGCGATGCGTCGCCGCGAGCACGCGCACGTCGACGGCTCGATTGCGACTCTCGCCGACGCGGCGGATCTCGCGCTCCTGCAGCACGCGCAAGAGTTTCACTTGCAGGCCCGGTGAGATCTCGCCGATCTCGTCGAGGAACAAGGTTCCGCCGTTGGCTGCTTCGAAGAACCCGACGCGGTCGTGCGTGGCGCCCGTGAACGATCCGCGCGCGTGACCGAAGAGTTCACTCTCGAGCAGCGTCTCGGTGACCGCGCCGCAGTTCACCGCGACGAATGGCCCGCGGGCGCGCGTCGATTCGTCGTGCACCAATCGCGCGATGCGTTCCTTGCCGACGCCGCTCTCGCCCGTCACGAGGACGGTCGCATCGGCCTTCGCAACGCGCCGCGCGAGATCGACCACGCGCTTCATCGCTTCGCTCTTCACCACCATGCCGGCCACGTCGTCGTCGCCGCTCGTCTCGGCAATCTCGCGCCGTCGCTTGTTGAGTTCCGACTCGGCTTTCTTCAGCGAAGTCCGCACGCGCTCGAGCGACTCGTCGAGGCATTCCTTCCGGTAGTACGGGAGGTACGGCGTGATCGTGTCGCCCCAGTCCGCCAGCGCGCGACCGACCATCTTGCACTTCGAATCGCCGCATCCGAGGCACTTCTCTTCGATGCAGTAGATCTCCTTGCCGGTCGCGTACGAGAGATAGCCGCTCGCGTATCCGCACAGCGTCCAACACACCGGCTCGCTCGATCGTTCGAGGTTGAGCAGATGTTGTTCGGCCTCGTACGACTCGTGCCAGATCGCTTCCGCGAACGGCACGTCGGTCTCGCTCGGATCCCGGCTCACCGGTTCCATCACCACCGCGCCCTGCAGCATCATCACGACGCCGAGATGCCGCGCGAAGGATA
>CBIHQZ010001119.1:0-2893 GCA_966212315.1 uncultured Myxococcales bacterium | reverse complement strand
GCGAGCCTCACGAAGGTGAGGCTTCGGACGGGTTGCCGTGGCTTCAGCCGCCGGGCCGAGATCCCGCTGTCTACCGCATGCGCCCGTGCCGATGCTGCACCGACTCGTGCTCGGCATCGACGATCCAACGGCACAGCGCCCAGTCGACGTCGTGCTGCGTGCTGATCGGGAGCTTCTTCGTCCGCTCGATCGCGTCCTTGAGAATGTCCTTGGCCGCCCGCTGATACGACCGAGCCGCGTGTTCCCAGGTCTTGCGCGCGTCCGGGCCGAGCGCTTTCGACAAGTCGGACCCCGGGCTCAAGTCGCCCTTTTTCAGCCACTGCGGTCGCTCCGGCGCCGCCGCCCCGCGCGGGAGCGTCGGCACCGTGATCTCGAATCCGTCGACCCGCACGCCCACGAACAAGTACCCGCGCTTCGCGTCGAGCACGCCGTCGGGCGAGAGACCGCCGATCGCGAAGTCGGCGTCCCACTGCGCGTCGACGAACGCCTCGAACGCGCGTTCGTACCGAAGGCGATCGGGCTCGTGCAGCTTGTGCTTCGGCGTGTCGAGCCGCAGTTGCGCGAACACTTCCTCCGCCGGCGCGCCGACCGCGAGTCCGAGCGACTGAAGGAACGATGCGTTGATCGCCGCAGTGGATTCGGGCTTGAGCAGTGCGCCGACGCACACGCGACAGAAGATCTCGAACGGCAGATCAGCCTTCCTTCTTGATCTGCTGCGCGAGCCAGTTCTGCTCGCCGACCTGCTTCACGAGTTCGAGCTGCGCTTCGATCCAGTCGATGTGCTCTTCCTCGGAGACGAGGATCTTCTCGAAGAGTTCGGCCGTGCCGTTGTCGCCGAGATCACGCGCCAGCTTGATGCCGGTGTTGAGACGCTCGACCGCGGACATCTCGGTCTGCAGATCGAGCTTCAACTGCTCGACCACCGTCTCGCCCGTGTGGATCTTGTCCAGCTTCTGGACGTTCGGGAGACCCTCGAGAAACAAGATCCGCTCGATGAGCATGTCGGCATGCTTCATCTCGTCGATGGACTCCGCGTACGTCTTCGCGTGAAGCCGCGTGTAGCCCCAGTTCTGATACATCTTCGCGGCGAGGAAGTACTGGTTCACGGCGGTGAGTTCGCCGGTGAGCACTTCGTTGAGCTTCGCGATGATCTGCGGATTGCCCTTCATGATTCCTCTCGATCGTCCGCGCCACGGGTCGTGGCGGACCGAGAGGTTTATGCAGCACGCGGGGCGTGATTGTCACGCTGCGCGTTCGGGCACGTCGCACAACCGCCGGCGGTCTTCCCAGACTGTTCGTGCGCAGTGATCAAGTCGGCGATCTCTTCGCGACAGGATCCGCAATCGCCGCCCGCGCCGCATGCCGCTTCCACTTCGTCGACGGAGCGCGCGCCATTCTGGATGACGTTGAGAATGTGTTTCTCGCGAACCGCTCGGCAGATGCAGACGTACATGCTTCGAAGCTTCCTCGTTCACGGGAGCGCGGGATTGCTCTCTCCGGTTCCGATGCAGTAACGGACCAGAAGATAGTGATCTTGAGTGTTGTTTTCAAGATCGACCGTGACGAAGGGCAGGGCCTGTCGCCATGGCTCAGCGATCAGGCCCCGAGACTATGAAACTTTCGGCGATTACTTCTCGCCGCCGCGGCCTGCGAGCTCTTCGCGGGCGCGACGACCCACTTCGTCCCAATCGGCTTCGTGATGGCGCGCGAGTCCGTACACGTGACCGGGGCGGTACTCGCTCACGATCGCGGTGAGGGCCCGCAGGATCTTGGCGGCGATGTCCGCGTCCTCGGGATCGCTGGCGCGGTTCTGGAGCGAGCGGGTCTCCGCGGTGACGGCTTCGACGCGCAGGCGCAGTTCGGCGGGGTCCATCTCGCCCGCTTGCGAGGAGATCTTGCGGGCCTCGTCGCGCAGCGCTTCGAGCGGCATGCGAGTGCCCTTGTCGTTGCCCGACGAGCCCCCACGCGGACGATCGTCGTAGTGGTCGGTGTCGTCGTCTTCGTCGGCGGCTGCGCGATCGCGCCAGTCACCGCGCGCGGGCGGGGCGGCGTGCGAGGCGTGCGACGACGCAGCGGCGCCGGGGCCGAGGTAGCGATCGATGCGCGTGGCGGCATCGCGGAAGGTGTCGCGCAGGAACGTGAGCAGGTCGCGCAGCCCCGGGTCGACGTCGCGGTCGCGGGGGCGATCGTAGTCGCGGTCGCGCGAGGGGTTGTTGCTGCGAGGGGGACGGTTGGGCGGAAAGGGCATGGGTAGAGCTTTCGTGGAGTCGGTAATGAGAGCGCGCACGTGGCGCGGCGCGGGGAGGGTATAGCGCGCGGCGCGGGGGGGCGAGAGTCGTCTGGATGCTGGCTCGGCTGCGGGTTCGTGCGGCCGGGGTCGAGTGCGTGGCGGGACGTTCGGTGACGCTGAGATCGTCACCGCCACCGGAACTGACCATCGGGGCCCACATTTCGAAGAGCCCGGGCCGGAGCGGCCTGGGCCGGAGCGAGCATTGCGGCCGCGACGAACGCCCCGGGCGAGCACGAACCGCGCATCGCAATGGCCCGGGGCAGCGTCGCGGGCGATCTGTCGCGCGGTCCGCGACGGCGGCTGCACGCAGGCGCGGCTCCTGGGAGCGAGGTGCGCCGCAGGTGGCGAGAGGGTCCTGGGAGCCCACGAAGAGCTGCGCGCAGGTGCCGGACGGGTCCCGGGAGCCCTGGGGCGAGGTGCGCGCTGGTGGCGGAAGGGTCCTGGGAGCTTGCGGCGAGGTGTCGGCGCGGCCGAAGCGGGTGACCAGCGCTCGTGCTTTGGTCACGCGTGTCCGCGATCGGCACGCACGACGCGACCGCCCCGCGAGGACGTCGCTACAGCGTGAGCAGGTACGCGATCAGATCGTCCTGCTGCGCGCTCGTG
>CBIHQZ010001118.1:0-2895 GCA_966212315.1 uncultured Myxococcales bacterium | reverse complement strand
ACGCACGCATCCCACGCTCAGCCCTCACGCGCTGCGCCCACTCAGGCTACGTAGCAGACACTCGCGCGCGCGATGGACTGCTCGAGAGGACAGTGTGCGCGAGCGAGAGAATCCGCCATCCGATGGTCGTCGCGATGGGCGAGTGCGACCCCCGCGCGGATCGCTCGCCATCTCGACGAGGCGCGCTCAGCCGAAGTCTCGCGCGATGCGAGCCATCGCGTCGCGCATCCCTTCCACGGTGCACGCGAAGACAAGCTCCTCGGCGCGCGCGCCCCCCGCGTCGTAGCGCTGGACGCGAATCGAGCCGTCCTCGCCGGCCGGCACGTCCCATTCGATGTCGGCGGATGCTTTCGGCGCGGCGCGACGGAACCAGCACCCCACGCGCCGCCGCCCGTCGACCTTCCGCACGTGCAGCGCGTCGGCACCCGGAATGTCATGCGCGTCGGCGAGTCGATGCATGCACGCGT
This sequence comes from uncultured Myxococcales bacterium, assembly GCA_966212315.1. Taxonomy (GTDB): domain Bacteria; phylum Myxococcota_A; class Polyangia; order Polyangiales; genus CBIHQZ01. Next base: position 2,428 of record CBIHQZ010001118.1, on the reverse strand, counting down.
AGAGTGGATCCTCCGCGCGAAACGAATCGCGCCACTGCTCGTCCGCTTCCATCGCCGCGAGCGCCGCTGCTCGACGCTTCTGCTCGTCGTCCGAGACCCCACGCTCGACGACCGTCATGTGCGCACCATTGCGACGAAGCCGCGTGCGACCGATGACGTGATCGTCTGCATCGGTCGCGACGATCTCTATCGCGCCGTCGTCGTGCCACACGGGCGTGTGTTCGCCTTCGACTTCGACCCACCCCTCACCACCGACAACTGGCAGTTCGGCCCAGCCGTTCGCCGGATCGGTGAAGTCGAAGAAGCGGTACTCGTACGGACACGCCCAGATGCATCCGTCGACGACGAGCAGCGACTCGTCGGGCGAGAGGTAGCACTGCGCCCAGCAGAACGCGCCGCCGTCGTACGGGTCGCCGGGCGTTTCGTATTCGCGCGCTGCATCGAGGTCGATGATCGTTTGGCTCATGTACGAACGGCCCGTCACGAGCCATTCGTGCCCACCCTTCGCGAGCCAGCTGTGATGGAAGCGCGAGTAGTTCCGTTGGATGTCGCAGACGAGTGATCCGTCCGCCACGCGGAACACGCGGCCGCGTGAGTAGTTCCATCCGCGCGTTTTGTACGTCGTGATGACGAGTCGATGACGGCCGGATGGAGAGATCTCTGTGCGCTCGTCGTCGACGACGAGGTTGTCGTCGGTGAAGAACGAATCGATCTCCCGGCGCCGTTCGTTCGAGTCGGTCATCGCGAGGAGTATCGCTGCGTGGTCCTGGTGGTCCAACGGTGTGGCGCTTCTCGATGGCGATTCGCCGAGGGCGTCAGCTGATCGGTCCGCTACTCGCCACGACCGATGACGCGTTCGAGCTTCCTCGTGAAGGCACGGAGTAATTCGACGCCGGGCCCCCTGAGCCCGAAGTGCGCGGGGAACCACTGCTGCAGCCACTCGACGATCTCCGCCTCGCTCGCGTTGCGCGCGAGCAGCGATACGAGCGGTCGCACCATGCAGTCGTACTCGTCGCGCGGCGCACCCCTTGCGATGAGGCCGAGCGGGTCCCATTCGGCGACGAGTTCGTCGACTCGACGGTCTCGATCGCTCCACTCTTGGTGGTCGTGCGTCATGGCGAAGAACTCACAACAGAGGCTTCGCGACCGCCAGCCAGTCCGTCGGCGCTCGCGCGGATTCAGTCGCAGCGCTAGTCCGCGTCCCACCTGCGCGACCTACTCGGGCGACTTCATCGCGAGAGGGGGATTGTCTCACTCGTCTCCCAGCGTATCCGCGAACCGCTCGATCCATTCGTGGAATCGCGAACTCAGGTCACGCACGTCGACCGCGCCGACGCTGTTGCCGTCGGCATCGAGTGGGTCGATCCGCAGTGAGACAGTCGCGCTCGGAAGGCGATCGATCTTCACCATTCCCCAGTACAAGGTCGCGCGCGCGAGTTCGGTCATGACCGCGGCGACAGCCTGTCGTTGTTCGGCATCGAGCGTGCGGAGCACTTCGGCTCGGGGCCGAAGACGCTCGAACTCCGAATCTCGCGGACGCGGTGCGATGCCGCTCACGAGATCGAGTGCACTGTCGAGCGCGCTCTCACAAGCGCCAATCCACTTCGCGCCGAGGATCTCGTCGGCAAGGGCAGCACGCGCGGACGGCTCGGACGGCCAGTCGATCTCGCCGCCGGGCGTCCGAGGCACTTCCTCCCAGAACGCGTCGCGTTTGCTCGACGCTCGGCGCGCGCGTCGCGGGTCGGCGGCATCTTCTTGCACCTCGACGAAGCGCTCCGCGGATTCGCGGCGAGTCGGCTCGATCGCGCCGGTCAGATTGATCATGGCAGCACGCGATCGCCCGTGACGCAGCGGGTCCGACTTCACCGCGACGATCCAGCAATCGATCCCGACGGCCGGCTCGAACCCCACGCATGCCGTGCCACCGAAGCGCACGGACTCGCCGTCCGCGGTCTCGAGGGTGCCGATCGCATCGGCCGCGTTCCACTCGATGATTCGCGCCTTGATGGGAACTGTCGTGATCGTCATGGCCGTCGACGGTAGCAATGGAGCCGCGCACGCATCCATCGCGCGCCAGATGCCGTCGACCTCCCGCGCTTCGACGATCGCGCCGCGGGACCTAGCGCGACTCCGACGTCGCCTCTGCATCCAGTGCGATGCACGGCAGGAGGACCGTCTCCAATTCCCGCAATCGCTCATCCTCGGAACGCCTGTCGCTTCGGTGTTCGATCGGCACGTCGACACTCACCTCGAGCACGTGCTCCCCGACCCGAACGAACCACGTGCGGATGCGGCGAATCCCGTCCGTCCACTCGTACCGGTGCGCGACGCGACCGTCTCGCCATCGGTCAAGCCGGTAGTCTGGGACCCCCCGAGCGGATAGGAACCGCAAACGGGTTTTCTCGCGAGGTGGCCCCGCGGCGAGGTT
>CBIHQZ010001117.1:0-2895 GCA_966212315.1 uncultured Myxococcales bacterium | reverse complement strand
GCCGTCGTTGCTCCGCGGGCTGGAGTCCGCGCTCCGTGCACTCTGGTCGCGCGCGCAACCGACACTCGGCGAGGTCACCCTCGTCGCGATTCTCGATCGTGTGTTCTACGACACCGGCGATCGATTCCCCGGCCTCCCGAAGCTCGCGGCCGGGTTCGGCGGCATCGAGTTCGAATCGCTTCGCCGCGGCACGGATTCGCTCACCGTCGCGCAACTCGTGCCGTGGATCCGCTTCGTGCTCGAGGAGTTCCTCACCGTGTTGGGGAACCTGACCGCGGAGATTCTCAGTCCCGCGCTCCACGCCGCGCTCGACGCGGACGACATATTCACCGTCCTGAGCGACCGGCCCGCCGCGCGCGGCCCCCAAGGAAATCAGTCATGACGGTGAAGAAACCTCGGGACGGCATCGCGCGCGTGAAGACCGGCGTCCGCAACTTCGACGACATCCTCGAGGGGGGTCTGCCGAAGGCGAGCGTCACGGTCATCGGCGGTCCGCCCGGCTCGGGCAAGACCATGTTCGCGCATCAATTCTGTTTCGCGAACGCGACGCCCCAGCACCGCGCGCTGTACTTCAACACGCTCAGCGAGCCGACCGCGAAAACGCTGCGCTACATGCAGCAGATGAATTTCTTCGACGCGGCGAAGTTCGATCGCGCCATCCAGTACGTCGATCTCGGCGGCCTGCTCCGTCAGAAGGGGCTCGCGCCGGCGTTGGACCTGATGATGGCGCAGATCCGCAAGACGCGACCCGCCATCGTCGTGATCGACAGCTTTCGCGTGTTCAACGATCTGGCCAGCTCGGCGGAAGAGCTGCGCAAGTTCGGCTACGAGATCGGCGTCAATCTCATGGCCTGGGAGACCACGGCGTTGCTTCTCGGCGAGTACGGTCCGCACGACTACGAGTCGAACCCGGTGTTCTCGGTCATCGACGGACTCGTGATGATGAGCCGACGCGAAGAGTCCGGTGAGCAGCAGCGCTTCATCCAGGTCGTGAAGATGCGCGGCACGGGACACAGTCACGACGAGCACGCGTTCGCCATCAACACGAACGGCGTCGAGGTCTACGCACCGCGCGTCACGATCCGCCGCTCACCCGAACGCGAGCACGGACGCGAAGGCGCCCGGCGTCTCTTCACCGGGATCACGAATCTCGACGCCCTCATCGGCGAAGGCATCCCGCTCGGGTCCAGCGTGCTGGTCAGCGGCGCGGCGGGGACCGGCAAGACGGTGCTCCTGCTGGAGTTCATCTATCGCGGCGCACTCGCGGGCGAGCGGGGCGTGCTGTTCTCGTTCGAAGAGACCGAGGAACGTCTGCTCGCTACCGCGCGTGCGCTCGGATGGGATCTGGAGCGGCAGATCGAAGCGGGCCTGGTTCAGATCGTGTTCATCCCGCAGCCCGACATCCAGGTCGAGCGGCACCTGCTCATGGTGCAGGAGCTACTCGCGGAGCGCGGCGCACAGCGGGTCGCCATCGATTCGGTCTCGGTGTTCCTGCACAAGATGAAAGACCCGCAGTTGATCCGCGAGAAGGTCTTCCAACTCGGAACGCTGGTGCAGAACGCACAAGCCGTCGGATTCTTCGCAGCGGACGTTCCGTATGGCTCGAAGTCGATCAGTCGCTTCGGCGTCGAGGAAACCGTCGTCGACGGCGTGATCCTCCTGACCTCGGAAGAAGACCGGCTGCAGCGCAATCGGTACATCGAGATCTACAAGCTGCGGAACACCGCACATCGCAACGGGCGGCACGGGCTGCTCGTCGGTCGGAACGGCATCCAGATCTTTCCGCGGCCGGACTCCGAGAGCGGCATGGGGCCCGAGGTGCGTCCGGAAGCGAAGGCAACGCGCCCGGTTGCCGCGCCGAAGAAAAAGGCCGGGAAATCGGCTCCGAAACGGCGCAAACCAGGCCGCTCGGGACGCTCGTGATGCGCGAGCGGTTCGCGTTCACGCGGTCGCGCGTGCACAGGCCCGCGCAGGCGGGCGGTGAAATGCAGAGCCCGAGGATCTACCCTCGGTCGTAGATCGATTGACCGTTCGAGGAGGGGATCATGGGAGATCGCGAACCCCGAGGCGATGGCGCCGCGCCGGCGGATTCCGACGGCACGCCGCGAGCCGAAACGCTGCTCGCACAACGGCGTCAGGTGCAGATCGAGCAGCTGTACACGATCGGGAAACTGCTGGCGGACTTCGAGCGCATCGACGATGTGATCACCGATGTGCTCGCGGTCGTGACCACGTCGCTGCCGTTGCACACCGTCGTGCTCGTCACGGAGATCGATCGCAAGGAACGGATCTTCACCTGGTGCCGCCACGACGCCTCGTCCGGCGCCCTGGATGCGGCGCGCAAACGGGCGATCGCCGTGCGCACGTACTTCGTCGATCAGAACGCGGTGCGACCGCTCGACTTCGATCCGGATCCCACCGCCGCGCGTGCGATTCCTGGCAGCGCCTGGCCGGACGCCTCGTCGGGGCCCTCGTCCGAATCGAAGTTCATCGCGCTCCCCCTGGTTGCGGGCGAGCGCGTCGTCTTCGGCACGCTGCAACTCGAGACGGCCGGCACGCTCGACGAGACGAGTCTACGTTTCGCGAGCGCGGTCACCTCGACGCTGGCGGTGTCCCTCGCGCGTCACGGTGCGAAGCGCCGCGAGCAGGCCGCGCGCGAGGCGCTCGAGGAGATCGCCGCGCGACTGGGCGCGCTCGAGCGGATCGCTTCATCATCGCTGCTCGGCACGACGATCGACGAAACGTTGAAGCACGTGGTCGCGGCGATTCGCGACGTGTTCCGCACCGACGTGGTCAACGTGACCGCGGCAGAAGATGGCGGCGGATCGGTTCGCACGGTCGCCGCACTGGGCTTCACACCGACGCCCGACGACCGGGTCAATCTCGGCGCAGGGA
>CBIHQZ010001116.1:0-2896 GCA_966212315.1 uncultured Myxococcales bacterium | reverse complement strand
GAGAGCTTCGCGCAGGCGAAGCTTCGGAGGCGTTGCCGCGGGTTCACCCGCCGGGTTCTCCTCGGAGGCGCGCGGGCCGGGTTCTCTCTCCGGAGGCGTCACCCTTCGATCTCCCCACGCAGCACGAGCGCGCCGCGCGCGATCCAACTCGAGAGCGCGGGATCTTCGCCGCGTTCGTCGAACGCGCACGGCGCGGTTTGCATCGGTCCTCGCTCGTCGTTGCCGCGCACGCGCAACGTGACCCCTTCGAGCGCGCCGTAACGATCGCTCGCACACGCAAAAAGCGGCAGTAGATCGGGCCCGGTCGCGCGGCGCGGCGCGGGAATGATGCGCGCGGGTTCGCCATCGGGGAGACGCGCGAACCATCCCGCCACGAGGTGATCCGATGGGTCGGGAAGAACGGCCTCGGTCGTGCGCGTGGCGAGCCATTCGCCCACCGTGCCTTCCCGCGGCGCACCGGGAAGGGAGAACGCATGCGTCGCGAGTTCGTCGTGCAAGCGTGCGAGCGGAAGGTCGGCGCGCACGCTGACGAGACGCGAGCGCACATCGAGCGAGAACGGCGGTGGTGGTGGTGCGGTCGGGATGATCGGCTCGGGGCCTTCGCCGCGCGCGGGAACGAGCGGGCCGCGAACGATGATCTCGCCTGGATCGGCGGCGCGCGTGAGGTGCGCGATGACGTCGGTGCCCGCGCCGAGTTCGAGTCGCATCGCGCCGCGCTTCGAGCGGCCGACACCGTGATGATGCGCGATCGTTCCACCCGCGCGATGCGCCGCTTCGAGCGCGCGCGACCACGTGGCGAGATAGCGATCCATCGCGCGGGTGTCGTCGGGCTCGGCACCCGCGAACGTGAAGTAGATCGAGCAGCCGTCGGGGTACGCATGGCTCATGTGCGCCATCACGAATCCGCCCTGCGAGAGCGCGGTGTGCACCTCGTGATAGAGCGCGCCGAGACGCGACCATGGCGCCGCGACCTCCATCGTGTCGACCCACAGTCCCCGCGCGAACGTGGGCGGCTGCCGGTAACTCACGGCGTGCCGTCGCGCGAGCCATCGTTGCGCATACGCTTCGCCTTCGTCGCGTCCTGCGCAATCGCGTGCGAGCTGCTGTGCGCGCGCGAACGGCGTGTCGATGTCCTCACCGGCGCCGCCCTCGAAGACCAGCACCAGGAGCGAGCGGCCGAACACACGCTCGCCGAAGCGCTCGTTGAACTTATTGAGCAGCTCCGGTCGATCGAGCACACGGCGAAGGAGGAACTCCGAGATCGGCTTCGGCTTGCCCGCGGACTCTTTGCGGGGCGCGTGCGAACGGCCGCCGGTCTTGAAGATGTACGTGTCGAACGGATCGTAGAGACGCGCGACCGCCGGGCGCAGACCCGCCTGATAGATCACGCGGATCGTGTCCCATGCGCGCTCGACGGTATCGAACGAGAACGACGCGAAGCGGCGCGCCGCGACGGCGGGCCAGATGCGCATGGTGGCACGCGTGAGAAAGCCGAAGAGTCCCTCGCTGCCGACCATCAGTGCGCGCGTGTCGACGTGCCCGGGGCTCGGCGGCCGCGCACGAAACGATTCGCCGGTGGGCAACACGCCGTCGAGCGCGAGGACCATGTCCTCGATTTTTCCGTAGCGCCCGGAGGTCTGCCCCGCCGACCGCGTCGCGATCCAACCGCCGAGCGTCGAGCAGTAGATGCTCGAGGGGAAATGCCCGAGCGTCGCGCCACGGCGGTTCAATTGTTCTTCGAGGTGCTCACCGAGGATGCCGCAGTCGGCCACTGCGATGCCGCGCTCGACGTCGACCTCGTGCAGCGTGCGCATGCGCTTGGTATCGACCGCAACGACATCGCGCTCGAGCGTGAGTCCGCCCGTGACGCCCGAGCCCGCACCATACGGTGTGATCCGCACGCCGTTCCCGCGTGCGTACGCCACGACTTTCGCGAGTTCGTCGCGATCGCGCGGCCACACGATCGCACCCGGCCCTTCGGGACGACGCAGCCCGCCGCGAGTGGCGATGAGCTGGCGCGGCCACACGTCGTGCGCGTACGCCGACTGATCCGCTGGGTCTTCGCTGACGGCTTCGCCGCCCACCAATGCGCCGAGATCGCGTACGAGAGCCGAGGTCACCGCGGCACTCTATCGCGCCGCGCGCGGGGTGCGGAACCGAAGCGATCGGTGCTACATCCGTCGTGGCCCGACCGATGACCGAGAAACGCCGGCTCCCGATCGTGCAGAACAACGCGCCGCCGACGCCGCCCGCGACGGAGAGCGAGGGCGCGAGCGAACAGCCGCCGTGGCATTGGGTTCCGATCGGCGCGCTCGTCACCATCGTGGTCGGCGTGGTGCTCGCGAAGAGCTTCTACGTGCCGTACGTGCAGCGGCAGGTCGAGCGCGTGTACGGCGCGGTTCACACGCCCGAGGAATACGCGCGCGTGAACGAACGTCTCGCGACGAGCGTGCGCGATGCGCTGCAGTTGCGATTGATGCTCGCGGCGTTGCCGGTCGCATTGGTGTCGATCTTCGTGGGCGGCTTCGTGGTGGGGCGCTTCGGTGCGAAGACGAACGCGCGGCACGGGACGCTCGCGGGCCTCTGCGCGACGGTGCTGCTCGTGCTGTTCGCGGGGAAGAGCGTGACGGCTGCGGGAGCGCTCGCGTACGCGCTGCTCGTGCCGATCGGTGCGGCGGTGAGTTTTCTCGGCGCGCGCGTGGGCGTGTGGCTGCGCGATCGCGGTTAGTGGGACGGACCTCACCCCCCGCAACTGCACCGCTGACGCACGCGCCCCCTCTCCCTCGGGCGCCTCGCGGTCACGCATCTGCACCAGGCGCTTCGGGAGAGGGGGAATGCGATGGGCTGCGCGGTGGCGGAATGGGTTCGCGGTGCAGCAACGGATCGCGGCGCAGCA
>CBIHQZ010001115.1:0-2901 GCA_966212315.1 uncultured Myxococcales bacterium | reverse complement strand
GAAATGGGGAGCGGTCTGCGCGACGGGGGTCCGTGCGCGCCGCGACCGCCCCGGATCGGCGCGTCTGCGTGATATCGTCTCGCGCGTGAAACCTCGCGCGAAGAAGCGCTCGACCCTCCGCATTCTGGACGCCGTGGTTCTGCCGACGATCGGCGCGCTCATCGCGGCGTGTGAGAACAATCCGTTCGTCGCGGCGCCTCCGCCCGCACCGATTCCGTTCGAGCAGCGTCGGGTCGTTCCGACGACGGGCGTGGTGGTGGCTCCAGGTGTCGCCGCGCCCGGTGTGATGCCGGTGCCGCCGGGTGTGATGCCGATTCCGGTCGGTTCGGTTGCGCCGCTCCCGATGCCGTATCGACCCGGGGTAACGGTCGGAACCGTTCGACCGCCAGGCGTCGCGCGCCCTGGCGTGCGCGTCGGTCGCGTGGCGCCAGGACGGCCTGCTCCGCCGGGCCTCATGGAGTTCAAGCCGCAAGCCGACGCACCCGCGACTTCGATCGAAGCACGCAGCGACGCGCGTCGTGCCTCACGCATGAACGGCGGAGGACGCGATCCCGGCTGCGCCGGCGCGGGGGCAGTGCGACGACGCGGCCCGGTCTGATGGCGGCGAGCAGGTCACGCACGCGCGCGAAGCCGGACCCCACGTCGGTCGCGGCGTCGCTCAGGTCTTCACCGTTCGGCGCGCCGCTCGCGCTCGAGCATCGTCGACTGATGCGCGCATCGACTCGCGAGATCGACTGGTCGCGATCGACGGCGGCGAGTCTTTCGCCCGCGATGCGCACCGCGATGGGGGATCTCTGGCTGGCAACGATGGAAGCGGAACATCGGTCCGCCGGGATCTTCGCGACCTACGTTCTCGATCTGATGGGCGCAGGCGCGCCGCGAGAAATCTTGTCGATCGCGAGTCGCGCAGTGCTCGATGAAGTGCGGCATGCAGCGCTGGCCGAGAAGCTCGCGTCGCACTATCTCGATCGAGTCGAAGCGCCCGCGGCAGGGATTCCGCACGTGCCCGACACGCCTACGCTCACGCTCTTCGAGCAATCGATCCGGCAGGCGTTGTTCCTCTCCGTCGCGTCCGAAACGTATTCGTCCGTGATCCTCGCGGAGTCGCGCGATCGCGCGCGTGACCCCGTCGTTCGCGACGTGCTCGGTGCCATCCTCGGCGACGAAGTGCACCACGCACGACTCGGATGGAGCTACCTCGCGGTGCTGCTCCAGTCCGAGCGCGCCGAGGAAGTGCGGGCCTTCGTGGCGCAGCATCTCGTCGGCGTGTTCGACGAGCTTGCGCATGCGATCTTCGGTGACGAGCGCGATCTCCCCGCCCCCACGTTTCGCGGACGTCAGGCCGCGATTGCCGAAGCGCACGGCTACCTCTCGATGCGCGCGCAGCATCGGCTCTTTCTCGACACGATGCGAAAGATCTGGATCCCGACCTTGCGCGGGCTGCGGTTCGACGTGACGCCACTGTCGTCGCGGTGGAATTCGCGCCGAGCGACGCGCTGAAGCGAAGCGCGGACCAGACGCGCGCTGGAACGCCGATTGCTGCGCATGCATGCGTGGGGCACCAGATCCAGAACGAGGCGTTCGACGATGCGGCGTTCGCGAGGTACTCGGCGCGGCTCGACGACAGCGTGCGTGCGTTGCGGATGCTCTGCGCGCGCGAAGGCTTCGGTCGCGGCGAGACGACGATCGGCGCGGAACTCGAACTCCACCTCGTCGACGGCAACGGAGGACCATCCCCGTTGAGCCGCGCGGTACTCGCCGACACGGTCGGCGCAACCGTCACGCTCGAGATCGATCGATTCAATCTCGAACTGAACACCGACCCGCTGCTGCTCGCCGGCTGCTCGTTGCAAACGCTCGCGAGCCAACTCGAGTGCGCCCTCCGCGAAGTGCGCCGCGCGGCAGTCAGTCATGGCGTGCGCGCGATCGCGATCGGGATCCTCCCGACTCTCGTCGAGTCCGATTTGTGCTCGTCGGCACTCACCGAGAGCCCTCGGTATCGCGCGCTCTCGTCCGGCATCCGGCGGCTTCGTGGCGGACCGGTGGCGATCGCGATCGATGGCGACGAGCACATTCGACTGCTCGTCGACGACGTCACGCTCGAGGGCGCGAACACCTCGTTCCAAGTGCATCTGCGAGTCGATCCCGAACAGTTCGCGCGCGCGTACAACGTCGCGCAGATCGCGACCGCGCCGGTGCTCGCCGCGAGTGGGAATTCGCCGTTGTTCCTGCAGCGGCGGTTGTGGGAAGAAACGCGCGTCGCGCTCTTTCGCCAGTCGATCGATCATCGCAACGACGCCGTGGACGACGACTGGCGTCCCGCGCGCGTTTCATTCGGACACGGCTGGGTGAGATCGAGTGCGATCGAGTTGTTCGCGGAGAACGTCGCGCTTCACGAACCGCTGTTGCCGGTGACGAGCGACGAAGACCCGCTCGCGATCGTCGTCGCCGGCGGGGTTCCCGAACTCGCTGAGTTGCGGCTGCATCAGGGCACCGTGTGGCGCTGGAATCGTGCGGTCTACGACGGCGCGGCGGGGGGTCATCTGCGCATCGAGTTTCGCGCGCTCCCGGCGGGACCGACGGTCGCCGACATGGTTGCCAATGCGGCATTCATGCTGGGGCTCACACTCGGTCTGCTCCCCGACGCCGAGGACTTCGTCACGCGGATGACGTTCGGGCATGCGCGGCGGAACTTCTACGAGGCCGCGCGGCATGGACTCGATGCCGAACTGCTCTGGCCGCGATCGCACACGCCCTCGCCCTCGATGACGTCCGCGCGCGCGTTGGTGCTCGCACTGCTCCCGGTCGCACGGCGGGGTCTCGTCGACAACGGCGTGGCGGGAGACGAGGCCGACCGGTATCTCGCGATCGTCGCGCGTCGTGTCGACACGGGCATGACGG
>CBIHQZ010001114.1:0-2901 GCA_966212315.1 uncultured Myxococcales bacterium | reverse complement strand
AGGCAACTCGCAGTCACCGCGAGCTTCGCGCAGGCGAAGTTTAGGAGTCGTTGCCGCGGGTTCACCCGCCGGGAATCCGTCGGGCGAGCGCCGCGCGCACATTCGTGACCAATGGTGAGGCGGCAGCGGGGGTGAGGTCAGTGCCCGGGCTGACCGACGTTGCGCGGACGATTGCGCAGCGTCGTGTCGAACGCCGGCGCCTGGGCCGGATCGCAGTTCGGCTGAAAGCCCTGCGCGTTGAAGTGATACGTCAGGCTTCCGCTCGCGCCGTCTTGCGTGGTCGCTTCGATGCGCACGTCGTGTTCACCAGCGCGCGAAGGCGAGCAGTATCCCAGAAGGTAGTAACGCTGCGTGTAGCCCTCGATGCGCTGCGCGATCTGCTCGAACGCCTGCTGCACCGCCGCCTGGTTCTGCTCGACGATCGCGCCCTGCCGGCCGATGTCGCGCAATTCGCCCGCGTCGATCTCGCTTCCGATACCGATCGAGAAGATGTCGTACGGGCTCTCGCGCACCGATCGCATCATGTCCTCGCGCGAGACGCGATGCGCGTGATCGGTGCCGTCGGTGAAGACTACCAGCGTGCCGAAGCGCAGCGGCTGCGTCGCGGAATTCAACCCCACCTCGAGTTGATGAAGCGCTTCGACGATCGCGCCGTACAGGTTGGTCGACGGATCGCGCGGATGGAAACCCGCCAGCGCCGAGACGGCCGACGAAGCACTGCCTGCGCTGTTGGTGAACGGAACGATCGGCGTGAGGTTCGGCGAGCCGTCGAACGCGTAGATCGCCACGCGCTGAAACCGTTCCACCCGCTGCGTGAAGGTCTGCGCGGCGGCCTGCAACTGCGCGACCTGGCCCGACTCGGTCACCGAGCCGGACATATCCCTCAGCAACAGGGTGTAGTGAACCGCGGCGACTTCCGGATTGAGGATGGTCTGTCGGGACTCGAGCGGGGACACCGGCGCGTTGTCTTCGTAGATGCGGAAGCGTTCCGCGGTGAGCCCGGGCACCGGATCGTTGTTGTTGCGATCGACGGTGAAATACACCGCCACGTTGCTCGGACGGCGGACGCTCGAGTTGATGAGATTGAGCTTCAGCCCCGCGCAACCACTGCTCGCCATCGCGGCGAGACCGAAGGCAGCGCGAAGCGCGAAGGAACCGAGTCGTGAGTGCATGGCGCACGGTCTATCCCGCGCGAATCGAAGCCGTCAACGTTGCCTTGCGCGCGCGGCACCCGCGTGATGATCCTCGGCGACGATGACCGAACCGCTGCCGAACTACATCACCCCCGGTGGTCACGCGAAGTTGGTCGACGAACTCGAGTTCCTCCGCCGCACCGAACGTCCGCGCATCGTGCAGGAAGTACAGGACGCTGCGGCGCAGGGGGATCGCTCGGAGAACGCGGAATACATCTACGGCAAGCGGCGCCTTCGCGAGATCGATCGGCGAATGCGCTTTCTCTCGCAACGCTTGAAGAACGTCGAAGTCGTCGACCCGGCGAAACAGTCGAGCGATCGGGTGGTGTTCGGTGCGTTCGTGGACCTCGAGGACGAAGACGGACGCGAGAGCACCTGGCAGATCGTGGGTGAGGACGAAACCGAACCGAGCAAAGGGAAGATCAGCTGGAAGTCGCCGCTCGGTCGCGGTCTCTTGAAAAAGCGCGAAGGCGACAGCTTCACGATCAAGCGTCCGACCGGCGAGAGCATCGAGTACTCGATCCTCGCGGTGCGTTTCGAAACCGCGAAGTAACCCACACAGCGATTCCGTCGCTTTCATGCGCGCGACCTCGCCTCGCTTGTACCCTCGCGCGCGATGCGTCTCTCCGCTCTCGATTGGGCCGTGGTCATCGGCTTCTTCGCGATCAACTTCGCGATCGGTCTGTTCTACGGCAAACGCGCCGGCGGCAGCGTGAGCGAGTTCTTCCTCTCGGGGCGCAACGTCCCGTGGTGGCTCGCCGGCACCTCGATGGTCGCCACGACGTTCGGCGCCGACACACCCCTGGCGGTCACCGGCATGGTGGTGCGTCACGGCATCGCGGGAAACTGGCTGTGGTGGACCATGGTCGCGAGCGGAATGCTCACGGTGTTCTTCTTCGCCGCGCTCTGGCGCCGTGCCGGCGTGATGACCGACGTCGAGTTCATCGAGATCCGTTACGCCGGCAAGCCCGCCTCTGCGTTGCGGGCGTTTCGCGCGGTGTACCGCGCGCGCCCGGTCACCTGCATCATCATCGGCGGGGTCAATCAAGCGATGGCGAAGATCCTCGGCATGACCATCGGGATCTCGAAGGGCCCTGCCGTTGCCGCGTGTCTGCTTCTCACCGGGCTCTACGTGTCGGCCTCCGGGTTGTGGGGCGTGCTCGTCACCGACGTTCTGCAATTCGTCGTGAAGCTCGGAATGACCATCGTGCTCGCGATCTTCGCGGTACGCGCGGCGGGCGGCATCGACGGGCTGCGCGCGCACGTGCCGGCCGGACGTCTCGAATTCGTTCCGCAGGTCGGATCGGCGTGGATGCCGGCCGTAACCTTCGCGGTCTACGTCGGCATGCAATGGTGGGCCGCGTGGTATCCGGGCGCCGAACCCGGCGGCGGTGGCTACGTCGCGCAGCGGATCTTCTCCGCGCGCACCGAACGCGAAGGCGTGCTCGCGACGCTGTGGTTCAACATGGCGCACTACGCGGTGCGCAGCTGGCCCTGGGTGCTGACCGCGCTCGCCGCGAGCGTGCTCTATCCGAACATGCAGGATCCCGAAGGCGGCTACGTGCGCGTGATGATCGATCACCTCCCGACCAGCCTGCGCGGATTGATGATGGCGGGCTTCCTCGCGGCGTACATGTCGACCGTCGCGACGCATCTCAACTGGGGCGCGTCGTACATCGTCAACGACTTCTACAAGCGCTTCCTGCGC
>CBIHQZ010001113.1:0-2904 GCA_966212315.1 uncultured Myxococcales bacterium | reverse complement strand
ACGAGACCTTCGCCGAGGCCGGGCGACAGCACTTCGGCGGTTCGTGGGACGGGCGTTGGATTCTCACCGCAGGGCTCGGCGGCATGGGAGGCGCGCAGCCGCTCGCGGCGACGATGAACGGGGCTTCGTGCATCGCGGTCGAAGTCGACGAGACACGCGTGAAGCGTCGTCTCGACACGCGCTACGTCGACAAGCAGACGTCGTCACTGGACGAGGCGTTGCGCTGGATCGACGAGGCGAAGAAGTCGAAGAAGGCGATCTCGATCGGACTCGTCGGCAATGCTGCCGATGTCTATCCCGAGATCGTGAAGCGCGGCGCCCTCCCCGCCTTCGTGACCGAACAGACCAGCGCGCACGATCCATTGCGCGGCTACATCCCGCGCGGCCTCTCGCTCGAAGAAGCGGCGGCGCTGCGCGAGAGCGACCCGAACGGATACGTCACGCGCGCGCGAGAGAGCATGGCGATCGAGATCGCGGCGATGCGTGCGATGCAGAAGAAGGGCGTGTTCGCGTGCGACTACGGGAACAACATCCGCGCCGAAGCGATGCATGCCGGCGCGAGCGACGCGTTCGAGATTCCCGGATTCGTGCCCGCATACATCCGCCCGCAGTTCTGCGTGGGGCGCGGGCCGTTCCGCTGGGCCGCGCTCTCGGGCGATCCGAACGACATCGCGGTGACCGACCGCGCGGTGCTCGAAGCCGTGCCCGATGATCCTTCGCTGCGCCGCTGGATCGAACTCGCGCAAGCGCGCGTGGCGTACCAGGGACTCCCGGCGCGCATCTGCTGGCTCGGATACGGTCAGCGCGCGAAGGTGGGACGCGTGTTCAACGATCTCGTGCGCACCGGCAAGGTGAAGGCGCCGATCGTGATCGGGCGCGATCATCTCGACTGCGGCTCGGTGGCGTCGCCGAATCGCGAGACCGAAGCGATGAAAGACGGCAGCGATGCGATCGCGGACTGGCCCATTCTCAACGCGTTGATCAACTGCGCGAGCGGCGCGTCGTGGGTGAGCGTTCATCACGGCGGCGGCGTCGGGATCGGGTACTCGATTCACGCGGGTATGGTGGTCGTTGCGGATGGCACCGATGACGCTGCGCGAAGGCTCGAGCGGGTACTGACGAGTGACCCGGGGATGGGCGTGATCCGGCATGCCGACGCTGGATACGAGATCGCCGAAGAGTTCGCCGACACGCACGGCGTGCACGTGCCGCATCGCGTGACCTGATGAACGCCGATGTGATCATTCGCGGCGCGCGCGAGGTCGTCACGATGGACGGCCCGGCGCCCGACGCGACGCGCCCGCACGACGAAGCACCGCTGGCGGTGCGAAATGACTGCGACGTGGCGATCGCGAACGGACGCGTGATCGCGATCGGCGGGCCGGTCGCGCTGAAAGCCGGAGGCCTCGAGATCGACGCACGCGACGCCATCGTCGTCCCTGGTCTCGTCGATGCGCACACTCATTCGCTCTTCGTCGGCGATCGATCCGACGAGTACGCGGCACGACTCGCAGGCGCGACCTACGCGGAGATCGCGGCGCGCGGTGGTGGCATCGCGCGGAGCGTGCGGGACCTGCGCGACGCGACGGATGACGAACTCGCCGATGCATTGGGACGCCGACTCGCGCGCATGCGTCGTTTCGGCACCACCACCGTCGAAGTGAAGAGCGGCTACGGGCTCGACACACACCACGAGGTGCGTTCGTTGCGCGTGATGCAGCGCGTTTCGTCATCACAAGCGACGCGCATCGTTCGCACGTTTCTGCCGCTCCACGCGGTCGATCCCGAGTTGCGTTCCGAGGCCGATGGGCGCGCGCGATTTCTCGAGCGCACGCTGCGAGAGACAGCGCCCGCGGCCCTCGCCGAGCGCCCCGATTTCGTCGACGCGTACATCGACACGACGGGGTTCTCGGTCGACGAGACGCGCCCGTTGCTCGAAGCCGCGCGAGCCGCGGGCGTTGCACCGCGACTGCACATCGGGCAATTCGCAGACGTCGGCGGCGCGCTGATCGCGGCTGAATTCGGCGCGATGAGCTGCGACCATCTCGAACACATCGCACTCGAGGGACTCGCAGCGATGGCGCGCGCAAACGTGGTCGCCATGTTGCTCCCGGGCGCGGCGTTCTCGCTCGGACAACACTTCCCCGATGCACGCCGCTTCCGCGACGCGGGGATCGAAGTGGCGATCGCGACGGACTGCAATCCGGGCACGAGCTACACCGAGAATCTCCCGTTGATGGCGGCGTTCGCCGTGCGGCAGATGGGGCTGTCGATCCCCGAAGCGTGGTGGTCGATCACGCGCGCCGCTGCGCGTTCGCTGCGACGCGACGACGCAGGTGTGATTCGTGTCGGCGCGCCCGCGGACATCGCGGTGCTCGAACTCCCGTCGTGGCGCGCGCTGCCGTATCGCTTCGGCGGCGCAGAGGCGCGCTGCTTGCTGATCGACGGGCGACGCACGGACCAGTAGGAATTCGTACAGGAACGAAGGGACGCGCCCGAGCGCGCTACGCCGCCGCGGGCACAGCAGCAGCGCTCGCAGCGCGCGCCTTCAACCAGCGCACGAACGGCACGCACGCGACGATCATCGCGATGGAGATCAACTGCGACGTCGAGAGGCCGAGTACGCCGCCGCGATCGTCTTCGCGCACCATCTCGATGAGCGTGCGCAATACGCTGTAGGCAACGACGAAGAACACGAACACCTGACCGTGGTAGCGCTTGCGCGGAACGATCACGAGGTACGCGACGATCGCGATCGCGAGCGAACCGAGCGACTCGTAGAGTTGTGTCGGATGCACCGGCAGCGACGTGAGCCCTTCGTGCGCGATCTGATGGGTGCGTGCCTGCATCTCGCTCGCCGGACTCCACGCGGGGGGGCGTGGAGCCCACGGGAGTTGGCGGACG
>CBIHQZ010001112.1:0-2904 GCA_966212315.1 uncultured Myxococcales bacterium | reverse complement strand
CTCGGATGGATCGGATCTGAATTCGTCGGTCGGTGCGGAACGCGGTCACGCCGGAATCACACTGCCCCACCGCAGCGCGCTCGCGCCGCGGTCACGCCGGCGCGTCTCGACGCGCCACCACGGCTATTTGGGGCGCGGTCACGCCGGTGCTCTCGACGCACGGTCACAGCTCGCCTGCGCGCCCCGCTTACCACCGCGATACACTCGCGACGCTGTCGATGATCCTTCAACCCGCGTCGATCCGCCTGCATCGCCAACGAGTCGGCTCGATCCTCACGGCCGCGACGATACTGATCGCGCTGATCGCTCTCTTCTTCGATCCGCGCACCGCGAACATGCTGCAAGTCTTCGCCGCGGCGTGCGTGGCGCTCGTGGTCGCGATGCGATTGCGACGCAAGGTGGACACACTCGACGGCGCGCTCGACGTCGGCAACGGCGCGATGACCGTGGTCTCGTCACGGCGCGGACCGCGGCGTTTTTCGTTCGCGCGCATCGGGAGTGTGCGGCGCTTTCCGCGTGCTTCGGGACATCGCGTCGAAATCGCGTTTCGCGATGGCGTCACGCTCGACATCGACTTCGATCGCGTCGACGACAGTGACCAGCTGCTTCGCGCGACCGGCCACGGTCCCGAGCACCGCGTATTCCGCGCAAGTCTCGGCTCGCGCGCGAATCGAGCTACGGGACTGGCGTGCGTGTTCGTCGCATCGTTCGTCGCGCTCCTGCAAGTCGCCTGGAATCGATGGGGCGCGTGGAACGGTCTGTTCTTCCTCGTCGAATTCCTCGCGCTCGCCGCTGCGTCGGGCGCGATCACGTACGCGGTGGGCGCGTTCTTCCGCCCGCCCGTGGTGACAGTCGGCACCGAGGGACTCGATGTGCGCGTGAGTGTCTGGCGCTACCTCGTGCCGTTTCGCCAGCTCGAATCCGTGCGCATGACGGTGGATCAACACCTGCGCTTCGCGTACGCCGACGGACGCACACGAACGCTGTACGTCTCCGCACCGCCCGAGGACGTCGACGCGTTGCTGATGCGAATCGAAGACGCCCGCGCGATCTACGCACGCCGCGAGGCGGCGCATCAGATCGCCGCGCTCGGTCGCGAGGGCCGCGCGGTAGCGGCCTGGCGCGATGCGCTCGTCGCACGGCTACGGGGCGCGGCGAACTACCGCGACGAGTCGCTCGACCGCGAGAATCTGTTGCGCGTTCTCGACGATCCCGATGCGCGCGCCGAGCATCGCATCGGTGCAGCGATCGCGGTCGCGGCGAGTGATGCGACGCGCGTGCGAGTGGCGGCCAGCACGTGCGCGAACGAACCGTTGCGTGTCGCGCTCGAACGCGCCGCCGATCGATCGCTCGACGATCATGCGGTCGACGACGCCATCGAGCACGAGCGCACCGCGCGGCGACTGTGACCTCCGCGCTCAGCGCGTCATGAAGAACGACGTCACGATCGCGGCAATCGCTGCAACGGCGAGCGCGACCATCGTGGCCACACGGTTCGCGGGCATTTGTCCGGATCGAGTGGTGGTCAGCGCGGTCGAGGCCAGTGGCCTGATCGCGCGCACGCTCGGCGCGGTCTCTTCGCTGCCGCGCACTTCGAGAAGCAGTTGCCGAATCGCACTGTCACCGCCGAACGGCTGCGGCACTCGTACTTCGACCGCTGCGCCCGTTTCGCTCACCACGCGAACGCGCACCACGCGCAGCGCATCGTCGTCGGGCGCGCGCACGATGCCGGTTCGATCACAACGATCGCAACCGCCGCCATCGCAGCGTGCGCATTGAAGCCGTCGCGGTACGTCGACCTCGAGTTCCGCGCCGCGGCGAAGGGCGTCGAGCGGGATGGTGATCGCGAATCGCACTCGCACCCCGTCCTCGGCGGCGAGCGCGTCGGGATCGAGCAGACGAACGACAGGCGGGTCCGACACGCGGAGTGAGTGACAGATGCGAGTCCGCGCGGCAACTGCACGCACTCCGTACACGTACTCGCGCGCTGTTCCGACATGCTGCCTCCTCCGTTGGTGACTTCATTCGCCACGCGCTCGCCCGCGAATCGCGTAGACAGAACGAGAGCGCAGTCGCGCGAGCGACGCGCCGGAAGGAACGGTCGTGATGCGGATCTCGTTCGGTCGTGCAGCAGCCGCTGCGTGGGTCGCCTTGATGGCGAATGGCGTCGTGGCATGTGCGTCGGACATCACGCCGCGCGGTGACGGATCGACCGATGTCGCCGTTGGCGTCGACGGCGCGATCGGCACCGATGCGACCGGCACGCGTGACGTGCAGCACATGGGCACCAATCAGGGCACGATGCTTCCGCCCGGCACGCCACCGCCGATGCCGCCCGCCACGCCGCCGAATGCCGCGTGCCCGATGAACTTCACGATGTGCGGCGCGGCATGCGTTCCGACCGCGAGCGACAACCAGAATTGCGGTGGCTGCGGTCAGGCATGCGCGGCAGGAACCGGTTGTTCCAACGGGCAGTGCGTCGCGCCGCTCGCAGTCGGTGCAACGCCAGCCATGTGCGCCGGCGGCGGCCCGCCCATTCGCATCGGCGGCATCACCACGTCAGGCGAGCGATGCACCGGAGAGCTTGCACAGACTACCTTTCGATGGGGGCTGTGTTCGTGCGAAGGAACGATCTCCGCCGGGCTTCTCTACACGGATGGCTTCGACAGTCACGCGGGCGCCTACGCACCCGGCGGGCTCGGTGGCGGCGTCGGGATGAACGCGCGATGGTCCGCATCGGGATCGACCGACGTCCGCGGGGCCTTCTGGCTCGGCGCCGGGCCCGACGACGCGGCCGAGATCGAGGCCGAGAAGGACGCCGTCCACTTCACCCTGGATCGCTGAGCCCACGCCCCGAATCGCCCATTCAAGCCCGGGTCTTGCGAGCCACGACGCCGCGGCTCC
>CBIHQZ010001111.1:0-2917 GCA_966212315.1 uncultured Myxococcales bacterium | reverse complement strand
GGCGATGATCCTCATTGCGCTGACGGTCGTCCTCGCAGTCGTGATCGGGATCGTGAAGCACCTGCTCGGCTAGCGTTGAACCCGCAATCGCGCGCGCCGCTCCGCGCGCCTCACGTCGCGTAGAACCCTTCCACCACGATGCCCTCACGCCACGCACGCATCGAGGTGCTTCTCGCGGCCTTCGTCTCCTTCGCCATCGTCTCGCTCGCGCTCTATGCGCGCTGGCATTCGCTCCGCGGCGTGCTCGCCGCCATCGATCGCTGCGAGCTGATCTTCTGCGACTTCCATCGCCACTTTCATCCGATGGGCCGCGCCGTCCTCGCCGGCTCGGATCCGGTGCGCGGCTTCTACTACCCGCCTTTCGCCGCCCTCTGTTTCGCAGCATTCGGAGCGCTCCCACTCGCGACCGCGACGTGGTGCTGGGGCGCGATTCAACTCGCCTCGCTCGTCGTCCTCGTCACGGTGCCGCAACGCTGGATCACCGATCGCGCCTCGCGCCGATGGTTCTATGCCGCGCTCGTCGCGACATCGTTTCCGATCGTGCACGACCTCAAATGGGGCCAGGTGAGTCTCCCGCTCGCCGCGCTGGTCGTCGGCGCCGTCGCGCTGCGCGAGTCGGGACGCGTGGTGGTCGCCGCCGCGGTCATCGCATTCGCAGCATCGATCAAAGGCTACCCGGCGCTCGTCTTGTTGCCGTTCGTACTTCGTCGCGACACTCGCTTCGTCACGTGGTCGCTCGCGTTCGGCGTGGTCTTCACCGCGGGCATCCCGGCCCTCGTGATGGGCCCTTCGCACGCATGGCACTTCGCACGCGCTGTCTCCGCGTCGGCCGCGACCGCGATGAACGCATGGATCGTTCGCGACGCGAACTCGCAGTACTTCGCCCACGTCGTGAGTCGCGTGTGCGATGAACCACGACTCGCGACGTCGACATCGCTCCGCGCGCTCGGCTTCATCCTCGCCGCCGCGAACCTCCCGCTCGTCGGCGTCCTCGCGCGCACGCGCCGCACCGCCGAAGCACTCGACCCGCTCGCATGGCTCGTGACCTTCGCGTGCATTCCGTTCGTGCTGCGCACCTCGTGGCCGCACTACTTCACCCTCCTCCCGCTCACGCATCTGCTGCTCGCCGAGCGCGTCGCGACACTCGCGGAGCCGCGCGTGCGAACCGCGACCGCGACGTTGCTCGCGGTGTCGATCGCCTGCTCGTCGGTCCTGCCACTCTTCGCGTTCGGTTACGGGCGCGACGCTGGCTACATGGGGTGCGTCTTCACAGCGAACGCCATCGTCCTCGTGTGCGCGTGGGTCGTCGCCGTGCGCCCGCATCGAAGCGCGAGCGTTCCACCTGCGCCACGCGCGCGAATGCGACCTCCTCCCGGTTGACGCCTCGCATCGCGCTCTGCTCCCCTGCCGGCACTCGCATCATGAAGAAGACCCCCGTGTTTCTGATCCTCATGCTCCTCGTGTTCGTCACCGTCTGCGGCTTCGGCATGTGCGCGTACCGTCGCGACAAGGCGAAATACAGCGGGCTCGAGGCCGCGTGCAACGGTCAGGCGGTCGCGGGGACAACGCCGTACGTGCCCGGCACGCTCGCGCATCTGCTCGCGTTCACGCACAACTCGACGGGCGGCTGGACGTGGGGCTTCACCCTCACCCCGCGCAGCATGCTGGCAGACTCACGTCGCGATGCCTCGCTGGTCATCTGCGCGGAGCAGCCGCAGACGCTGACGCTCGGAAGCTGTCAGGTCACCACGACCGGTGGT
This sequence comes from uncultured Myxococcales bacterium, assembly GCA_966212315.1. Taxonomy (GTDB): domain Bacteria; phylum Myxococcota_A; class Polyangia; order Polyangiales; genus CBIHQZ01. Next base: position 1,157 of record CBIHQZ010001111.1, on the reverse strand, counting down.
CGCACCGTCGGCGTGCGCGTGTTCGGCGTGCGCGTCGCGACGATCGGTTCCAATGGCGGGACGGCGACGTTCGCGCAGACGCAACAGCAACTCCCGGTGCGAGTCGTCGAGACCGCGACGGGCGTGGTGCGCGCGAGCGGCGTGGTGCTCGGCCCGGCGCCACGTGGTTGCGATTCGGTGGTGACGGGGAATCCGTCGGCGAGTGATTTCCGCGGCGCCCCGGTGGAGCGCGACGAGATCGCAGCGTGGCTGCGGGCGAATCAGGTGACGCCGTAGAGGGAGAGACGAGGCGCCGATGGCGGGCGTTTGGGAGGCCCCCCCGCATCGGTGTCCCCCCGCGCGATCGTTGGCACGAGCGCCCGCTGCGAATCAGAGCCCGATCACGCGGACGGTCGGAAAGTGACGTTGCAATCGGGTCAGATCGCGGACGTCGCTCGTGTACACCACGCCGCCTCCTCGGAGCGCCGCCGACGCCATCACCGTCGCGTCGACGATCGTCGCGCCTCTGACTGCCGCGAGCGCTTCGCCCGCCACCCGACAGAGCACCGGCGGCATCTCCTCGACGACGACCGCGGCCGCGATCTCCTCGCGGACATCGCTCCGTCCACGCCACCATTCGACGAACGCGACCGCGGGAACCACCGGGAGGAACCCGCGTTGAACGATCGCGCGAAACGCTTCGGTCGCTCGTTGCTTGCGCCGTTCGAGCGCGATGAGCATCCCCGTGTCGAACGTGAACGTCACGCCGCGCGCCGGCGAGGTTTGCGCGCGCGGGCCGGCTCGCCACGCCACTCCGCCTCGATCCGCGCCATCGCATCCGCATCGAGCGGCGCGATGCCTTGCTTCGCGAAGTAGCGCTCGGCCGCCACGAACTTCGCCTCACGCGAAGCGATCTCCGCGAGGAGCGCAGAGACGTTGCCCTTGTGACGGCGTGCCGCGAGCGCCCGGAGGTTCTTCAGCGTGGCCTCGTCGAGGGAGAAGCTCGTCGTCTTGGTCCGCCCGGGTCGCGCCATACTGGCAGTGTAGCACAGGGAGCGGCGTACGCGGGTCGCGTGCGGATGGTCCGCCCGGTACTCAACCGCCGCACTAGTCGCGCCGCCCCGAAGTGCGCTGTGGTGGCGCGTGTTGACTCGACGGCGGAAGCGCTTCCCAAGTGA
>CBIHQZ010001110.1:0-2920 GCA_966212315.1 uncultured Myxococcales bacterium | reverse complement strand
TCTCGTCGAGCCCGTTGCCTGGAACATCCAGCGCGCCCGGGTGCACGCGTGCGTCGCGATCGTTGCAGTCGCCGCCGCCGAAGAGTGTTCCGTATCCATCGCCGTCGCGGTCGACGATGCGTTGCAGCGCAGGCACGAACCGACGGGTCATGCCGCTGCGAATCGTGATGGTCGAGAGGAGACTCTGCTGCCGACCCATCGTGGTAGCGGACAGCGCGCCTGCTCCCGCGACGGCCGCGAAGATCGCGGCGATGCTGGCTACGCGTAGCTGTGTACGCCGACGGCGGAATGCCAGAAACGCCGCCGCATCGGCAGTGATCAGCAAGAGGGCACCGACGAACAGATCCGCGTCGATGCGCGCCACGGCGGCAACCCGGGCGCGAATGATCACGAACGATCCGATCGCCAACGCGATGGCGGCGACGAACCATCCGGCGGACACCCGCGTGGTGATCATTCGCGCGACCCGTTGCGTCCATGCCATCCGGCGCGCGCCTCGCCAGGCCAGCTCTTCGAACGCACCGATCAACACGCCGACGATCGCGAACGCGGTGAGCGTGTGGAGCGTCACGCCTGCGACGAGGGCCGGTGTCCGCGCGATCGCGGGCGTGCGCGCGATCGTGAGCAACGCGTCGCCGATGCCGAGTGCAACGAACGCCGCGAGAGCGGAGAACATCCCGGGCCATTCGATCGAACGGGCGCCGCGCGTCATGCGCTCGGCCCGCGGTGGTGTGCGCGGTTGCATCAACGTTGGACGGGGCGCGCGAAGAGCGCCCGAAGACCCATACACCCCGGGCTTAGCCCGTGGGAATGATCACGGCGACTGCGCGGATTCCGCGGTTGATGGCGTGTCGGCTGCGATCTGTCTCCTGTGGCGGCGCGTCGTCACGTGCCGGCGCCCACCGTGTCCCCGGCGCGTCGCTATCGGCACGCGACGGCGGCGACGATCAGCCCCAGCCGTACCGGCCCGGCCTTTGCGACGTCCCCGCGCACGACCGTGATGGAGCCATCTCGCACACCGCCGACTGACACAAATTGCCCTGGACGACGCCCGGTGGTACGAGATTTCACGATGCGTCGCGACCTACCGCTGATCCCGCTCTACCTCTGGGTAAGCGCGTCGATCTGCGTCCACATCGCGTCGTATGTCGGCTCGAGCGAAGTGGCCCTCCGTTGGCGGCAGAATCATCCGCCGCCCTCCGCGTCCGCGCGGGGTAACGCGGTGGATTCCGCGCCGCCGAGCGAAGTGGAATTCACGTACGTGCCGCCGCCGCCGACGCCGGCGACCCCTGATCTGGCCGTGCCGCCGCCCGAGAACAACGCCGCCGCGGATCCCGAAGCGATGCGCGTTCGTCGCGAACAGCAGCTCGCGCGCGTCGCGCCGCCGCCGCCCACGCCGACACAGCAGCAGCAACAACCACCGCCGCTTCCGACGCCGCAAACCCCCGCAACCCCGGCGCCGCCTCCGCCGCCGGTTGCGAACAACATGCAGAGCGTCGATCAAGAGAACCACGACAACGAGGCGCGCCCCGACAACCCCGCGTTCCTCGCGCAGTCGAATCACAACGTCGAAGATCAGACTGTCGCGGCCGCGCTCAACCTCAATCACAACGATCCGCATCCGCAGCTCGGCGGCGCGCCCACGCACAACAATGCCGAAGCGCAGGGCAACGGCGAGCGTTCGGTGAGCGCCGACGATCGCGATCGCGCCGGTGAACGCCGCGCGCCGCAGACTTCGCCGAATCCCGCGCTTCATCCCAATGCCGGTGCGCCGCGACTCGCGATGAACAACTCGTCGTCGGGCAATGCCGCGGCCGGCAGTGACCGTCGTCCGGGTCGCGCGGGTGAGCGCGGCGCGGCGGGTCGCGAAGGTGCGGCCGGTACCGCGGGTGCTGCGGCGTCGGAGACGACCAACGGTCTCGGCGAGAACACGATGACCGCGGCGAACGGCACCGGCGGCCTCGTCCCGATCGGCACGGGCATTCCGATGCAGAACGGGCAGGGCGGCGGGGGCGGTCAGGGCGGTCGCGGCGGACAGAACGGGCAGGGCGGCGATGCCGGCACGCGTGTGGGCGTCGCCGGCATGGGCGCGGCACGTGCGCTCAACGAACTCACGCCCACGCAGACGACTTACAACCAGGTGTTCGGCCCCGAAGCGGAGCGCGAACGCCGTGTCGCGCAACTGCGCCGCTCGCAGGCCCGTGGAAGTTTCACCGAGAGCTGGCGTGAGAATCGCGCGGCGATCGAGAACTACACGCCGAGTATTCGCGTCGGAAATCAGACCGCGCTTCGCACTGCGTCTTCGCCGTTCGCCGCGTATCTCACGGCGATGCACCGTCGCATCCATCGCCTCTTCGCCGACGGCTTCATCGAAGGCCTCGCGGCCGCGCCGGCGAACTCACCGCTCAACGATCAGTCGCTGGTGACGACCGTCGAGATCGTGCTGCAGCGTGACGGACGGCTCCATCGACTCGGTGTCGCGCGCACGAGCGGGAACATGGCGTTCGACGTCGCGGCCCTCAATTCAGTGCGCCGCGCGGCGCCGTTCGGCGGCGCACCCGATGCGATCGTTTCGGGCGACGGCAACGTGTATGTGCGCTGGCGTTTCCATCGCGACGAGAACGCGTGCGGCACGTGGAACGCCGAGCCGTACATCATTCCCACGCCTGGCGGCCCGGCCCCGGCGGCTCCCGGAAACGCACCGCGCGGACCGGCTCCGCGCGACGAGCATCCGCCGCGCGCGCCGAGCACGGTCGGTCAGCGTGAACCGAGCGCGGTACCCGGACGCGAGCGAGGCAATGTCTCGAGCGTCGAAGGCTTGCCCATTGCCTGCGGCACCCGCGTCGCGATCAGGTAGCGAAGATTCTCGCGGTTGATCACCGCGTGCGCGATGACCGGCGCGAGCAGCTCGCCCGTTGCG
>CBIHQZ010001109.1:0-2920 GCA_966212315.1 uncultured Myxococcales bacterium | reverse complement strand
GGACGAACACCAGTACGGCGACGCTTCGGCGCCCGACGTCGACGCCTGAGTCCCCGAAAGCTTGTCGCTTCGCGCGCCGTCACCGTACCCTCGCGCCCATGGCGGGACGATCACTCGGGGCGGTAAGCGCAGTTTCCCTGGCTCTCTTCGCGGCGAGCACCGCGGCGCAGGCGGGTGGATTCGAGTACCCGGAGAACGGCTCGATCGCGATGGGCCGCGGCGGTGCATTCCTCGCGCGCGCGAACGATCCGACCGCGCTGATGCTGAACACCGCGGGGCTGATGGGAAGCGAAGGGCTGCAGATCACGGTGTCGTCGAACCTCGCGTTCCTCGACCACTGCTTCACGCGCGCGGGCGGCTATCAAGGTCCGTCGCAAGGCGCGAACGTGTTCACCGACGGCACCGTCTTCGCGCGACCCGATGGCAACGATTATGTCTCGCCGAACACGCCGTATCCGTATCCGCGCGTGTGCAACGACGGCACTCCGTTTCCTGCACCGCAATTGCTCGCGACCTACCGCATCAATCGCTATGTCGCGGTCGGCATCGGCGTGTACGGACCGAACTCCATCGGCCGCCACGAGTGGCCCGATCAGGTCACGGTCGGCAACGGCATCCCCGCGCCGTCGCCGAATCGCTACATGTTGCTGGGCGAAAACCTCCTGATCATCCATCCCACCGTTGCGCTCGCGGCATCGCCCCTCCCGTGGCTCCGCATCGGCGTCGGTCTCCAACCGTCGTTCGCGAGCTTCGAGTTCGCGACGGTCGCCAATGCGTTCGGTGGTCAATCTCCCGACGGCGACATCCGCACGAAGATTCACGCGAGCGGCTGGTTCTTCGCGTTCAACGCCGGGCTACAACTCGTCGCGCCCCGCTACTTCACGGTCGGTGCACACGTTCACTACAACCCCGCGCAGATCACGTTGTCGGGAAGCGCGGAGGCGACCTCGAACTACTACGCGTCACCCCCATCGGGGCAGCTGACGTCGCAGTTCACCGTCGATCGGATGAGCGTGAACCTGCCGTTGCAAGTGCGCTGGGGTGTTCGCTTCGCGCTGCCGCGTGCCGGTTCCACCCCGCAGGATCAGCGAGGCTACGACCCGATGCGTGACGACGTCTTCGACATCGAAGCGAACTGGTCCTACGAGCGGTCGAGCGCGTTCCAAGCACTGACGCTCGAGAACTCCGGATTCATCGATGTGTCGAGCACGACGCGCGCTGCGGCGCCGACACCGATCAGCGTGCCGCACGACTTCCACGACATCTTCGGACTTCGCATCGGCGGCGACGTGAACATCGTGCCGAATCGCTTCGCTGCGCGTCTCGGTGTCTCGTACGAGATGGGCGCGCAATCACGCTACGCGGGGCAGCTCGATCTCCCGGCCTACACGATGACCGGGCTTCATGCGGGCATCTCGGTGCGCCTCGCGTTTCTCACCATCAGCGCGGCCTACGGACACTTCTTCATCCCCGACTTCGACGTGCTCCCCACCTCGGGCACCGACCCGGGAATGCGCAACGTGAGCACCGTCGGAACCGCCGGGCCGGTCGCGCCTTCGATGTGCACGTCGTCGACGGGCACCGATGTCTGTCACACGAACGTCGGGCACTACTCGGCGAATCTCGACACCGTGAACATCGGACTAACCGCGCACTTCCTCTGATCGTCCGCCACAGACGCGAACCCAACGCACGCGCGCTCCGAAGCGCCTGACGCAGCGCCATTGCAATGCCGATGCGACGGGTCTAGACCCGCGCGCAGATCATCTCTTCACACACCACGCCTCGACGAGATCACCCGCGAGGCCTCAGCGGAGACCGCGATGAACACAGCACGATGGATCTCGCTCGTTTCGACTCTCGCCTTCGTCGCATGCGGCGGCGGCGAATCGACGACCACCACGACCAACAATGAGCAGACACAGACCACGGCGGGCGGTGAGCACCACGCCACGGCCGAATCGTCGAGCAACATGGCCGCATCGACGGCACCGGTCGCGTCGCCAGCGCCGGTCGCAGCTGCGACGACGGTGATCGCCGGTACGTCGACACCGATTCCCGACGGACTTCATCCGCGCGTGCAGATCACCGCGCCGCGCGATCGCTCGCTCTCGCGCACCAATCGCGTCGAAGTGCGTCTGCGCGTGACCGACTGGCCGGCGCCACAGGACATGCGCCACATCCATCTCATCGTCGACAACGAGCCGTACCGCCGCATCGACGACCCGTCGCGGCCCATCGTCCTCGAGAACCTCAGCGAAGGAACGCACGTGCTCCGCGCATTCCCCGGCTGGCACACGCACGAATCCGTGAAGACGCCGGGCGCGTTCGCTGTGGTGCGGTTCCAGGTCGGCAACAACACCGACACGCTGCACTTCGACCCGGCGGCCCCGCTCCTCACGTACTCGCGTCCGAAGGGCGACTACAACGGCGCCGAGGCCGAGCACATCCTCCTCGATTTCTATCTCTCGAACATTCCGAACAACAACGCACTCGCCGCCGACGGCGTCCGCGTGCACTACGCGATCGACGGCGCGACGAGCGGCGACATCACCTCGTGGGTGCCGCACTACATCGACAATCTTCCCGACGGCGAACACCACGTGGTGCTCGATCTCATCGGCGCCAACGGGCAGCCGGCACCGGGGCCGTTCAATCACATCGATCGTGTGATCCACGTGAATCGCAGCGCGCCGCCGCCCGCCCCCGCTTCGCCCGCGCCGGGCGCGAGTGCATCGCCCGCACCGGCCACGCACACGCACTGATCGTTCGACCTCACCCCCGCTGCCGCCTGAGCATTGGTCACGAATGTGTCTCGCGCCGCGGTGGGACCCGGCGGCTGAAGCCACGGCAACACCTCCGAAACCTCACCTTCGTGAGGCTCGCGATGTCGCATCGAACACACCGGTGGTCTGTTCCG
>CBIHQZ010001108.1:0-2921 GCA_966212315.1 uncultured Myxococcales bacterium | reverse complement strand
TCCGCGTCGGTCATGCGCGCGGCGAACACGGTGATGCCGAGCGCGAGGACCACCATTGCCGCGAGCGCGATGCTCCGAGCGCGTGCGCCGACGGACTCGTCGAGATCGCGGTCGATCGCATCGAGTCGCGCCGCCTTCGCGCGTTCTGTACCGAGTTCACGTTCGAGCGTGGCGACCTGCGCGTCGAGGTCGGCGGGAGGCTGCTGCATCTCGCCGAGCAGCGCGCGTGCTCCCGATGCGTTGCGTCGTGTGATCTCGAACCGCGCGAGTCGGTCGAGAAGGTGCTCGAGGCCCTCGCGCGCGGCGCGATTGTCGGCCCACTCGGCGAGCGCGTGGGTGAAACCGAATCGCGCCTCGCCAGCGAGACGCGCGACACGGGCGTCGCTCGCGGCTTCTGCCGTGCCGAGCAATTGCTCGAGCGTGCGCGTCGTGATCGCAGCGCGCTGCGCGAGACTCACCGATCCGCGATGCTGCTCGTACTCCTCGAGCCCGCGCCGGAATGCTGCCGCGCTCTCGGGTCGCTCGCTCGCGTCGCGCGCAGTGGCGCTGTTCGCGAGGGCGCCGAGTTCGGCCGGCACCGACGATTCGTAGGCCACCGGCGCCGAGAGATACACCGACTCCAGCACCTCGCCGATCGACGTCCCGGCGTGACGAACGTCGCCAGTGAGCACCTCGTGCAGCGTTGCGCCGAGCAGGTAGACATCGGTGCGCGCATCGATCGGTGCGAGACCCGGAGCGAGCATCTCGGGCGCCATGTACGCGGGCGTTCCCGCAGGCCCCGACTCGACCTGCGGCGACGGCGATTCGGCCCCCGGCGCAGGCGCGCGCATCGCGATGCCCCAGTCGACGAGATAGACCTCGCCGAAGAATCCGATCATGACGTTCTCGGGTTTGATGTCGCGATGCACGATGCCGTTCGTGTGCGCGAATTCGAGCGCATCGCAGAGCGTGGCGAGCACGTCGAGATGGAAGCCGAGACGCGACGAAGCAGCCTCGGTGCCACTGCGCTCGTCGATGCGACGCCAGGCCGCGTGCGCACGATCCCGAAGCAACTCGCGCCAGCTCACCCCCTCGATCCGTTTCATCACGAGCAGCGGGTATCCGCGTTCGTCGACGCCGAGCGCGTGGACCGGCACGATGCTCGGGTGCTCGAGGCGCCCGGTGATGCGCGCTTCTTGAAGCAGCGACGTAGCAAGCGAGACGGTGGCGACCTCGTCGCGCAGGCTCTTCAATGCGACTTCGCGGTCGAGCGATCGTTGCCGCGCAAGATGCACGCGCCCCATGCCGCCCTCGCCGAGCACGCCGCGCACTTCGAATTCGGGGCCGTTGCCCGTGCCGGGTGCACTTGCGCGCGCAGCCGGCGTCATCGTGATCGCGATGCGGGGGAGCGAAGCGTGCGACCAGTCGCCGACGCCGGGCGAGGTCCTCGCGTCGCTCGACGGTGCCGGCAGGAGGGTCTGCGCGGTTTCCACTGCGTCGGGGCGCATGGTGGCGTCGAGCGACATCGATCCGTTCCGCGCCGATGTCGCGCGAGCGTTCCAGTGAGCGGCGAACGTCGCGATCGGATCGTCGGACATGATCGTGTGTCGCGCGGGACGACCGGCGGCGTCAACGCCGGCTGCCGGGCCTGACGATCTCGCGTCTCGCGCCGACGAATGGACACGCCGAACCCCGACGGAGTCCGCACGCGCCGATTTCGACCCCGGCGAACTGTCGAATATCCATGACCTCGGCAGCGCAGGAGCCCGTGATTTTCCTGTGCCGGTCATTGTCCGCACGGGTGGCCGCCGCTATGAACCGATCGTCGTCGCGTCGCGGTGGCGCCAATGCGAGAGCGGTCTCCGGGTCGACCTCGGATCGTCGCGCTCGACTCGCACCCCTGCCCTGCGGTACACGACGCGAACGCATCGAGCCATGACTACCGAAGCAACGCACGCACACGACGCATCCGCCGAGACCTCCCCGAAGAGCGCATTCCTGCCGCGCCTCGGTTCGGGGCTCGCCTTCGTTCCACTCGGCGTCTACGTCACGTGGCACCTCTGGTCGAACCTCAGCGCCTGGCAGGGTGCCGCGTCGTGGCAAGAGCACGTGGCCTCGCCGCACGCGCCGATCGCCGAAGTCGCGATGAGCACGATCGTGCTCCTGCCGCTGCTTCTTCACATCGCGTGGGGCATCCGCCGCACGATGATCATGAAGTCGAACGTGGGAAGCTACCCGACGTTCGACAACCTGAAGTTCCTCCTCCAGCGCATCTCCGCCATCGGCCTGGTGGGCTTCATCGGCGCGCACATCTGGCTCGCGCGCTTCAAGCCGCTCGTCGAGTCGGGGCGTCACGAATCGTTCGCGGACATCGCCTGGCACATGCGTCATCACCCGCCGACGCTGATCGTCTACATCCTCGGCGTTGCCGGCACCGCGTATCACCTCGCCAACGGCGTCGCGACGGGCGGCATGACCTGGGGCTACGCGGCGTCGCCGAAGGCGAAGGCGCGGATGAACTTCATCTCGATCGCGTTCTTCGTCGTGCTGCTCTCGATGGGATTCGCGTCGATCTATGCCCTCTGGGACGCCGGCGCCGCCGAGCGTGCCGAAGTCCGCCAAGTGCACTCGTCGTCGGTCGACCCCGTTCACCACGACTGATCGTCCGACCCGCCTCCATGGCGCCGCGCGGCGCCGCCGCAAGCCGCCCCCCGCATCGATTCCGAACACCTCGCGAGAGACACGAACACGCATTGCGCGCGGGCCGCGTCGTGCGTAAGAGTTCGCGCCATGTCGGCCACCTCACTCCCGCCTTGCGGGATCTACCGAACCACCCAGGCGCTCAACGAGATCCCCGCGGGGAAGCTCATTTACTTCCACAACCACGGCAATCCGGGCCCGGGGATCTATCTCCCCGCGAGCTGGACGCAGAACCGCTGTTC
>CBIHQZ010001107.1:0-2924 GCA_966212315.1 uncultured Myxococcales bacterium | reverse complement strand
ACGCCATCGACGGGAACGACGTCGCCGGGCGAGACGAGCAGCACGTCACCGCTCGCGATCTCACGGCACTTCACCAACTCGACGACGTGACCGTCGCGCACTCGTCGTGCGAGCAACCCATCGACGCCGTCCGATGCGAGGAGATAGCGGCGATTGCTCTCGACGACGCGCTCCTGGAGCCAGCGTCCCACCAGCATCAGCGTGATGAAGACCGAGACGGTGTCGAAGTACGCGCCGCTTCCGTCGCGCCCGGTCGCGAAGGCCCATGCGGATCCTGCGAACGCGAGAACGATTCCGATCGCGATGGGTTGATCGAGATGAAGCACGCGCCGCCGCGCCGCGCGCCGGGCCGAAGCGATGAAGACGCGACCGCCGACCAGCACCGTCGCGCTGCCGAGAACGAATGCGAGGATGCGGAAGAGCTGATGCGTCGGTCCACTGCGCAAGCCGAGGTACAGCGGAAGCGCGAAGATCATCGCGTTGAGCGCGAGCGCGGCGCACACGCCGATACGAACCACGAGCGCGCTGGAGGATCGCGCCGGGACCTTGAGCGGCGGGCCGAAGAGATAGCCGAACGCTTCGACTTCGCGCACGTACGCGGCCGTGGGGAACGCGGCGGCGACGAGCAGCTCGACACGCCCCAGGGCGGGGTTCACTTCGATGCGGAGCGAGCCCTCGTGACGGCGGAAGAGTTCTTCGAGCAGCCACACGCATGCCGCGCAGTGCAGCCCCTGGACGTCGAGGACGATGCGATGCGGTCCGCTGCTCGCGTCCGCGGCGCTCTGCTCGATCACTTCGAGCCACTTGAGATCGCGCGCACTCGACGTCGTCGGCGCAGCGGGCGTCGCCGTTCCGCCGCGCAGGTCGTAATAGCGATCGAGCCCTTGCGCGTGGAGCAGGCCGTAGACCGAAGCGCAGCCGCCGCAGCAGAAGCGCTCGTCGTCGTCGATCGCGACGAACGTGGTGCCGCAATGCATACACGCGACGCGCGTCGATTCCGTGCGCGGTGTCGCATGCGTGACCTGCTCGGGCTGCATCTCGATTGCGACCCTCAGCAAGGCCGATGCCGCCGACCGATCGGTGCGAATCACGCGATGCAGGCCGCACGAACGGGCATCTCCGCGTGGTTTTCCAGCGCGCGATGCACCGCGTGCACCGGCCGGCGCAACACCTGCGCCTCATCGTCGTCGCTCGCACGTACGGCTGCGGTTCTACGCGCGGAACGACGCTTGCTCAGGCGCGCGCATCCGCATGGAAAGCATCGCTGTCGCGCCGCCCCGCACCGGCAAGGACCTCATCGCAGCAACCCGCCCGTTCGCAGACGAGAGTCGTGCCCTCAGCGTCTGGTACACGGCCTCCACGCTCGCGCTTCTCGGCGCGACCCTCGCCGGCGCCGCGTTCGCCTCCGCGATGTGGCAGCGCGCGATGTGTTCGGTGCTCGCGGGATTCCTCGTCGTCCGCGGGTTCATCCTCTTCCACGACGTGATGCACGGCGCTCTCTTGCGCGGGTCGCGCGTCGGTCGTGCGGTGATGTCCGCGTTCGGCGTGCTCGTCCTCACCCCGCCGACGGTCTGGCGGCAGACACACAACTATCATCATGCGCACACCGCCAAGATCGTGGGCTCTCACGTCGGCTCGTTCCCGATGCTCACCGTCGATCTCTGGCGTCGCGCGACGCCGATGCAGCGACTCGCGTACCGCGCCGTTCGCCATCCGCTCACGATCCTGTGCGCGTACCTCACCGTATTTCTCTACGGCATGTGCATCGCGCCACTCGTGCGTGCGCCACGCAAGCACTGGGACGCGGCCGTCGCGCTCGTGCTCCACGCCGCGCTCGTCGTGCTCCTCGAGTACTTCGCCGGCTTCGCGATGGTGGCGTTCGCACTGCTATTGCCGCTCGCAGTCGCGTGCGCGGTCGGCGCGTATCTCTTCTACGCGCAGCACAACTTCCCCGACGTGACGGTGCAGCCGCGCGAGACGTGGGAGTACACGCGCGCGGCGCTCGAGTCGTCGAGTTGGATGCGCACGGGACCGGTGATGGCGTGGTTCACCGGCAACATCGGACTGCATCACGTCCATCATCTCAATCCTTCGATCCCGTTCTACCGACTGCCCGATGCGATGCACGGCGTTCCCGAACTGCAGCACCCGCACTCGACCTCGCTTCATCCCCGGGACATCGTCGCGTGTCTGCGCCTCGCGTTGTGGGACCCGGCCGCCGGACGGATGGTCCCGTATCCACCGCGCTCGTGACGCGTCGCGACCTGCACGACGATTGACACTCGAGCTTCTCGCCACGCATCGTGAGTGCGCACGCGATCGGCGCGTCGTTCTCGCGCGCGTCGCGGCATCACCTTCGAGGTCACCCATGCGGTCCGTCGTCCATCGTCGCTTCGCGCTCAGCGCCGGCGCACTTTCACTCGCCGTCGCCGGCATCGCGCGCATCGCATCGAGCCAGAGCGCGGCTCCCGCGCCGAATACGTGTCCTACCGGTTCCGTGTCGATCGCCGGCGGAACATTTTCGATGGGAAGCGCCGAAGGACAAGGCGCAGATGACGAGCGACCACAGCGCGCCGTGACGATCAGCGCGTTCTGCGTCGACCGCACCGAGGTCACGGTCGCGCGCTACGCCGCCTGCGTTGCAGCGGGCGCGTGCACGGCGGCCGGCACCGAAGAGCACCGCGAGAGTTCGGGCAGTGGACTCGACGGACGGCTTCGCACCAGCGTCGATGTCGCGCGCCCGACGACTGCCCAGACTGCGGCCGAGCAGCGATTCGCGAACGAGCAATGCAACGGCACGCGCGCCGATCGCCAGGATCACCCGGTCAACTGCGTGGACTGGAACCAGGCACGCGCGTACTGCGAATGGTCCTCGGGTCGTCTGCCGACCGAGGCCGAGTGGGAATTCGCAGCGCGCGGCACCG
>CBIHQZ010001106.1:0-2925 GCA_966212315.1 uncultured Myxococcales bacterium | reverse complement strand
AGAGAACGGATGCGGTCGCGCCGATCGACGCCATCGACATGGCTGATGCGCTTCCCTCGTCGGACCCTCCCGGCCTCGACGCGGTCGTGACGGACACGGTCGCGGATGCGAACGACGACGGCTTCGACGCGGCGACGGACGATGGCGCAGACGACGGCCCGGACGCGGCACCCGATGTTGCCGACGGCGCACCACTCACCGACGCGTTCGCCGACGATGCCGAGATCGACTTCGGACCCGCGCCGAGCGCACCGTCCGCGCTGGCCGCGCGCACGCTTGCCGAGCTGGCCGTGTATCGCAACGGCGGGACGTTCGACGACGACGGTGACGGCACGAACGACACCACGGTCACCGTCGCAGCGGACGGAACGATCACCACGGTCGTCACCAACGCGCACGGCGAGCGACTTCGCACCGTGTGGCACTCGGTCGACGACTACACGGTCACCGGCGATCAGAACGGCGACGGCGCAATCGACGAGCGGATCACCAGCAGCGTGGCGTCGTCGGTCGTCCGGCGCGTGTGGGAACGCGATCGCGATCACGACGGCGTGTTCGACTGGCGCAACACCGTGCAGACCGATCTCTCGATGCCGCAGCCGCATCCGCGGACGTCGACGGTCGAAGAGCGGCTCGTTCCGGCGGGCGGCGGTACGCGCCAGTACGTCACCACGAACATCGACGACGCGACGATGTCATCGACTGCGTGTGCCCCTGCGATGCCGGTGCAGAACGGCGGTGCGCCCGGCATGCCGCCGCGGTGCTGGTACAGCGACATCCCCTTCGACAGGTTCTCGAGCTTCGCGACCTACGTCACGCCGAACAGCCTCACGCTCCCGTCGAGCGGCGACTCGATCCACTACATGACGGGTGGCTCGATGCACTGCACCTCGCGCCAGATCGCGATCATCGCGCAAGCGGTGGACTACGCGCTCGGCGAAGGGCTCGACCGCATCGGGTCGATCAACACGACCTACCATGGCGAGATCCTCCGCTCGCTCGCTTCGAGCCAACTCGTCATCGGCTGCGGCGGCTATCCGTCGTGCGTTCCCGCGTCGGTCGTCGGCTTCACCACCGAGCCGGGCACCCATGCATTCGACGACGTGCCGTCGGGCATCATCTCGCTCTCGCCGGGTCTGTTGAACTACGGGCCGCAAGCGGTCGCCGAGATCGTTCTCCACGAATGGCTCCACTATGCGGGCCACGGGCACACGCCCGACGCACTCAGCGGCGCCGGCGGTCGCGACTTCATCTATTCGTGCGGACGCTTCGGCAATCAGTGGCGCGGCTATCCGCGCTTCCGCAGCGAGAACACCGAACCGAGTTCGGCGCGCGATGCGGCGATGTGCGCGGACGATTCGCACAAGCAGCTGTTCGGCACGCAGGTGGTGCTGCTCGAGAGCGACGTGATCGCGACGGAGACCGCGCCGGGCGCGCAGCAGAGCTATCCGCCGATCTGCACCACCGATCGCATGGTGGCGCCGACCGGAGGCTGCACCTGCGCGGAGATCAACACGTACACCTACTGCGATCAGTCGTTGATTCCGCCGGCGCAGCGGATGAGCGGAATGCTGAACGCGCTCTTCTGCTGCGAGACCTGCCCGGCCGCGACGCCGGTGAACGATCAGTCGTGCCCTCTCCCGGCGCAGACAATGTGGGCGCACCCGGCGGGCGCGAGCCCCGGCAATCCGTACGTGACCGGCTGTCCGAACGTCCCCGGCGCGCCGTACTGAAACAAGACGACACGCACTCGAAATGCGACGAGGGTGAATGCGTCCGTTCGAAAGGCGCCGACCCATGCCGCAACGATCCATCGCCATCACGTACCGACGCCGTGCCGTCGGATTCATCCTCGGATCCCTCGCGCTCACGGCGTGCACCGGCGACCCCGCCCCGCGCGACGCGACCGTCGCCGACGACGCCCCCGCGGTCATCGACGCCACGATCGATGCGCCGCACACCGTCACCCTCGCGGTCGATCGAGTCGAGGATCTCGGCGCACTCTCGCAACCGAGTACCACCGTGGTAGGCCGCGATGGCGCGAGCAGCGGCGGTCGTGGCAATCGCGTCGTGTGGACCTTCGGCGACACGTTCCTTTCGCAGCAGACCCCCGACGATCACACCAACGTGCGTTCGGCGACGGCAGGGTGGAGCACCGTCGAAGCGCCGTTCGCGTTGAGTGAACCGGTGGACGATGCGGGCATCCCCGAGCAACTCATTCCGTACACCGCCAGCGAACTCGCGCAGAACACGGCCGACGCGCTCAACGGCTGGGCGCTATGGCCCGGTGCCGTCATCGACACCGGCGCCGCCGATCTGCTGGTGCTCTTTCAGCGCATCAAGCGCACGCGCGGCAGCGGTTTCGACGGCGTCGGCGTGGGCACCGCGCGACTCGCGATCGGATCGACGCGTGCGACCGATCGCGCGCCCACCGACCTGTTCTCGCGCGACCTCCCCGATGCGGGCACGACGCCCGGATCGACGCCGCTCTACGGCAGCGCGGGCGTGTCGGTGTTCGAAGGCTACGCGTACTTCTTCGCGTGCGATCGCATCGCGCCCCTCGACGGCGGCTGCGGCGTGGCACGCGCTCCCGTGGCGATGGCGGATCAGCGCGCGGCCTTCACATTCTACGACGGCAGCGGCTGGAACGCGGACCCGGCGCGAGCGCGGGCGGTGATCCAACTCGTCGGCGGCGGATTGAGCGTCACGTTCAATCCGTACCTCGGACGCTTCGTCGCGGTGAACTCCATCGGTCTCTCCAACGACGTCATCCTGCGAACCGCATCGCGCATCGAAGGCCCGTGGCCGATCGGCGGCGTGATCATCCATCCATCGGACACCGGCGTGATGGCACCACCGCCGGGCAACGGAACGATCTATCTCGCGCGCGAGCACATCGAACTGCGCGCACCCGACGCGCGATCC
>CBIHQZ010001105.1:0-2927 GCA_966212315.1 uncultured Myxococcales bacterium | reverse complement strand
CAGCGCTGCATGTCGGCATCCTGCGGCGAGTACGCGAGCGTGCGCACGAGCGATCGCTGCTCTTCGACGCGGTGCAGTTGCGTCGCCACCCACTGCTGCTGCGCGGCGATGCCCTGCATGCGCTGCTCGAACGTGGGATGCGCCGGCAGTCGTGCCGCGGGCGGCGTCGTCTGGAAGATCTCCTCGGCCGGCTCCGAGCGAATCGTCACCGTGATGCGGATCTGATTCAGGTTCGGAAGCCGCACGAGCACGCTCTGCGCGCACTGGCGAAGATCGTCGAGGTGAGTGTTCCACTCTTCGTCGAACGCCTCGTTGGTCAACGTGCGCGGGAACGCATTCACTGCGGCGCGCAGTGCATTCACGCGTCCCTCGAGTTCCTCGCGCGCGGCCGCGATCTGCTGCTCTTCGGTGCGGCGCTCGCTCCCCGATCGTTCGTCCTCGAACAGGCGCGTGATCGAAGTGCGCAACGGCGCGTGCGCCGACTGATCTTGCGAAAGGCTGGTGAGCCACTGGCGCGCCTGCGCGTCGCCGAGACGGAAGATGCCGGCCACGGCAGTCTGCAGCGGCACGTCACGGTCGCCCGCGAATGCCGAGTCCGACTTGTATCGCTGCACGAACGCCTGAAGCTGCGGGATCGCACTGGCATCGCCGAGTTCGGCGATCGCGTTGATCACAGCGGGGAGCGACGCCATCGGCGTTTCGTGATCGAGCATGTGCTGGATGAGCACCGGCACCGCTTCGCGCGCGTTCATCGCGGCGAGCGTCGGTGCGATCACGTCGAGCGGCGGCGCCTGTCGATTCTCGAGGAAGTTGTAATGGCTCTGCTCGCCCGTGAGCGCCTGCACCAGGAACTGCGCACCGTTGCGACGCGCACGGAGCGCGGTCGCGATCTCCTGACGGAGCTGGTTCGGAATCGAGCGCTGGCGATACAGCTCGAGCAAGTCGCGCGTAACTTCCTGCTCGGGGCGCGCGGCAAGAAGCCGAACGAGGTAGCCGCGGATCGGTACGAGTCGATTGTCCTGATCGCGAATGAGCGAGACGAGCTGATCGCGCGGCGTCCCTTCGGGCGCGGGCGCGGCACCGGTGGCCGGCACGTGGAAGCCCGTGAGATCGCCCGAGACCGCGCCGATCTCGCCGTGCAGTTCCTGAACGCCGAGAATCGCGCCCGTGTTCGGATCGAGCGCGCGGATCACGCCGTTGCCGCCCACCACGACGAGCGCGTCGTGCGTGACCGACAAATCGACGATGTCATACTGGCTGTATGACGCCTGCGCGCGACGAGCCGCTTCTGCTGCCGTGACGCCCTCGGTCGCGGTGAAGGTCTCTTCCGGACCGATCGCGCGCGCCCATCGCACTTCGCCGTTGGTGGCATTCACGGCCACGACGAAGCGGTAGTACCCGAGATAGATCGTGTCGTGTTCGAACGCCATGTGATCGCCTTCGGCGAGGCGTGGGCGGAACGCGAAGCGGATCTTGTCGCGCGCGGTGCGGGCACCGGTGGTGGGCGCGAATGCGTCACGGTAGAGCGGCGGATCGCCGGGGACGTTCTCGAGCGGATTGCGCACGAGGCCGGCATCGGCGCGGGTGCCCGATGCGCTCGCAGTGGTGAATCGATACGCACCGCGCGAGCCGTAGAACACGCCCTGTTGCGAGCTGAAAACCCACGAGATCACGTCGTCGGTGGCGTGCAGACGCGCGCGCTCGGCGCCCGACACGATGTCGAGCACGGCGATCGACTGACGGTCCCACGGAATGAACGCATACCCCGACGTCGCCGCGGGCGCGCCGAGGATGCCGATGATCTGATGCGTCCAGCGCTCGCCGCCCGAACGTGCGTCGACCGCGATCACGCGACCTGCGCGCGCGCCGCCGCCGGTGTTTCCGAGGGAGCCCACCAGCACCACGGTGTCGCCGTCGCGTGCCGCGCCGATGTACGGCTCGCTGCGCATCGTGACCGACCAGCGACGCTGCCCGTTCGAGAGATCGAGCCCCACCACGTCGTTGCCGACTGCCACCACGACGAGGTCACCGAGGACGGTCGGCGCGCTCGTCGCCGCGATGGGCGCGGTCCACACGGCGCGGCCACTGTTGGCGTCGTAGAGCACCACGTTGCGCGCAGTGCCGTCCTGACGAACGGTGGCGAGAACCGGTGCTCCCGCGGCGCGCGGTGTGTCGCTCGTGCTCGACGGCAAGTGCGTCACGACCGTGAGGAACTGCGATCGATTGTTGTCGGGAAAGCGCGACGAGAAAGCGGTCAGCTGCCGAATCGACGGCATGCAGGCTTCGAGTGCGAACGCCGCGGTTGCGAGCGGGATCCAGCGAGCCTTCACTGTGCACCTCCGGCCGGCACGCGGATCTGTTGGATCGCGAGTTCCGCACGCGCGCGGTCACGTCCCCGGTACGTTGCCGGGAGCGACGAGACCCATCGCTGCAAGAAGTCACGGACCTGCGCAGAGGCCTGCTGCTCGAGCCGCACGATGATCTGCTCCTTGATGTTCGCCGGCACGTCGCGGCGATTGAGATACTGCTCGAAGCCGCGGAGCACGACCGACAGCGGCGCGCGCCCGAGCCATTGCGCGAGGGTGTGATGATGCGTGGTGGTGCGCGGGTCTTCGCGATCGTGGGCGGCGTCGGCGCTGACCGCGCTGTTCGGCTCGCCGAGTCGGCCGATGGATTCCGCCGCCTCGGGAACGCCTCGCTCGAACGCGTGGAAGAGCAGTTCGACGGACTGATGCGCGCCGATCTCGCCGAGCGCACCCGCCGCCTGGCCGCGCACCGACGAATCCGAATCGTGCAGCGCGCTTTCGATCAACGGTCGCACGCGGTCGTCGCGGATCTGCGCAAGGGCCTGCACCGACGCCTGACGCACTGACGATCGGCGATGGCGAAGCAGGTTCGAGAGTTCTTCGATCGCCGCCGGCTGGCCG
>CBIHQZ010001104.1:0-2934 GCA_966212315.1 uncultured Myxococcales bacterium | reverse complement strand
CCAGCGGCTCGTTCGTGACGAGGATCTCGACGTCACAGTCGACGGGGCCCGACTGGAGTGCTTCGAACTCGGACGGCACTTCACCGATCTCGTCACGATCGCCGGCGTGCTCCTGCGCGAGAACGAAGACGAGAGCGGCATCATCCTTCGAGCCGCGTCGTTCTACCTCGCTCGTCTCGATGCGTCTCACCCCGCCGCTCGCGGTTGCGTCACCGGGCTAGCCCCCGCGGCGCAACTCGTGGTTTCCTCCGCGCGCTTGCGCATGACACCGAAAATCTCCGCCTTTCTTTCTCACCTCGCGCTCCTCGCACTGGGTTCGCTCACCGGCTGCGGCGCGATCTTTCCGCGCTACAGCACGACCGTCGCCGAAGCGCCGCCCGGGCTCGTCGAAGGTGGCGAAGCGACCCCTCCGCCCGACACCGTGGTGCGCGTGGCCGCGGCCTCCGGTGAAGTCCCGCCGCAGACCGCCGACGCGCGCGGATGGGATGGGCAGGGGATGCCCGATCCGTACGTCGTCGTCGTGCGCAACGGCACCGAGGTCTATCGCAGTCGCGTCGTGAACGACTCGATTCGCCCGACCTGGGACACGGCCCACGACTTCGCCGATCTGCACATCGAGCCGAACGACACGTTGCACATCGAACTTCGCGACGACGACGGACTCACCGCCGACGTCATCGGCGTCTACGACGGCCGCGGGCTTCCCGCCGAAGCGCGTGGCGGCTCGTGGGCCCTGCATTTCCCGCGCGGCGCGAGCGTCACGCTCTCGGTCACGCCGCCCGCGCCGCATGTCGGGATGGGGGTCGATTTCGAGTACCACAGCGACCGCCTCGTCGTGCTGCGCGTCGAATTCGCCAGCTCCGCCAACATCGCAGGGCTGCGCGCCGGCGATCGCATCGTGGCCATCAATGGACGCCCGGTATCCGGGCTGTCCGAAGGCGAAGCGCGCCAGGGCATGGACCAGGCGACGATCCGCGATGTTTCGCTCACCGTGCAGCACGCCAACGCTTCGTCCGACGAGACGATCAACGTGCGGCGCGACGCCTTGTATCCGAGTCGCTGAGCGTGCGAGGAAACCTGCGAATGAAGACCGGACGTGCGCTGTGGATCGTGGCGGGATCGCTGATGCCGGGGCTCGCATGGGGGCAGTCGACGCCGCCCGCGAGCATGACGGCGCTCGATGTGCAGAACTTCTGGCCGGCCGCGGGGCCGCAGCAGGCGTTCGCGCTGCAGTCGAGCGATGTGCAGCCGCATCTCACGCTGGGCTTCGGGGTCATCGGCAACTTCATGTACCGCCCGCTGGTCTTCACCGAGACGACCAGTCGCGTGGTGCATCCGGCGGTCGATTGGGCGATCACGACGGACTTCGTGTGGAGCGTCGGTCTCTTCGATCGCATTCAACTCGGTGTCGCGGTGCCGCTGGTCGTCGCCGAGGCGGGCGAGGGTGTGAGTGCGTTGCTCGCGAATGGCGGGCCCGGAACGCAGCTGCCGCAGACCGCATTGCGCGATCTTCGTTTCGACGTAGGCGTTGCGATCCTGCGGCGCGAGCGCGTGACCAACGCCAACGGATTCGGTCTGCGCGTGAACGTCGGTGGCGCGATGCCGATCGGCGACGAACGAAACTTCCAGGGCGCGTCGACATGGACCTTCGCGCCGCTCGCGATCGCGGACTACCGCGTCGCGGGGTTCACCTTCACCGTGAACGCAGGCGCGCGCATTCGCGAGACTGCCGCCGTCGGCAACGTGTCGTGGGGGCATCAGTTCGTCGCGGGGGCGGGCGTTGCGTATCGGCCGCTCGGATTCAACCGCTTCAGCATCGGCGTCGACTACCTCGCGCTCATCCCGCTGCAGGGCGACACGCAGGTGATGAACGGAAGCATGTCGATCGCGGCGACGAGTTTCACGCCGATGGAGCTGTACGCAGGCGCTCGCTATGCGCTCGATCGTGGGCGCGACATCGAGATCTCGCTCGGCGCGGGTGCGCCGCTCACCGCGGTGGCGACGGTGCCGCAGGTGCGCGTGATTCTCGGCGTGACGTATTCGCCGCACGGTTACGACGATGATCGGGACGGCGTGATCGACGCGAACGACACGTGCCCCGCGGTTCGCGAAGACCGTGACGGATTTCAAGACACCGACGGCTGCCCCGATCCCGACAACGACGCCGACACGATTCCCGACGTTGCCGATCGCTGCCCGAACGCGCCCGAGGACGTCGACAACTTCGAAGACAGCGATGGCTGCCCGGACGCCGACAACGATCACGACGGCGTGAACGATCCGGACGATGAATGCGCGACGGAACCGGCCGGTGATCACCCCGATGCGAACCACCCGGGCTGCCAGATCCGCGATCGCGATCGCGACGGCGTGCTCGACGTGCGGGATCAGTGCCCCGAAGAACCCGCCGGTGAATCGCCCGATCCGATGCGCGCGGGCTGCCCGCTGCCGGACGTGGATCACGACGGTGTGCGCGACAGCGACGATCAGTGCCCGTCGGACCCGGCGGGTGCGCATCCCGACCGCAATCGTGCGGGTTGCCCGGATCCGGATCGCGATCACGACGGCGTGGCGAACGAGATCGATCGCTGCTCCGACGAGCCCGAGACGATCAACGGCGTGACCGACGACGACGGCTGCGCGGATGCGGGCGACGAGAACGTGACGTTCGCGGGCAACGCGCTGATCTTCCGCAATGCGTTGCGTTTGCGAGCGCGAGCGCGCGCGCTGAGCGCGGCGGAACAGACGCTGCTCGCGCAGGTGGCGCAGCGGATTCGTTCGCGTGGCGCCGACGTGACGGGCGTGACGGTGCGCGTGGTGCCGGCGGCGGGCGTCGCGGCTGGTGCAGATGCGGCGCGGCTCGCGGGGCTGGTCGCGGATTCGATCGCGACGCACGGCGTGTCACGCGCGAGCATCAATGCGATCGCGGCGACA
>CBIHQZ010001103.1:0-2936 GCA_966212315.1 uncultured Myxococcales bacterium | reverse complement strand
GATCACGGTCGATCAAGGCAGCAACACGATCGTCGGAACGAGCGTCGAGAAGCTGTCTCGCGAGGTCGACGTAATTCTTTCGGGCGGCGGAAAGCGCGGTCGAATTCCCGAGGGATGGGATGGGCGGGCAGGGGAGCGCATCGCCGATGCTGTCGTTCGGTTCCTCGGTGGAACGCCAGCGCCGCGCACGCATGGGCCTCGCGCGTAGTCGCCTGCGAACCTCGTTACGCAGCCGCATTCCACTTCCAAACAGCGTCGCCGATCGCTAAACACAACGCCATGGGTCTCGGAGCCGCACGTCGCACAGCACTCGTCACTGGAGCCGCCGGATTCGTCGGCTCGCACCTGGTCGACCGTCTTCTCGCCGAAGGCTTCGAAGTCGTCGGCGTCGACAACCTCATGACGGGTGACCTCGCCAATCTCGAGAAGGCGGGGCGTGATCCGCACTTCCACTTCCAGCTCGGCGACGTACGCGAACCGATCCACGTCTACGCCGAATACATCTTCAACTTCGCCTGCCCCGCGTCGCCGATTCACTACCAGTCGGACCCCTACGCGACGCTCACCACCAGCGTGCTCGGCTCGCAGCGCCTCGTCGAAATGGCGCGCGGTCGCAAGTGCATGATCATTCATGCCTCGACGTCCGAGATCTACGGCGACCCGACCGTGCATCCGCAGCCGGAGAGCTACTGGGGCAACGTGAATCCGATCGGCGAGCGCAGCTGCTACGACGAAGGCAAGCGCTGCGCGGAGACCATGTTCATGGACGCGCGGCGCCGATGGGGCGTCGACGCGCGCATGGTTCGCATCTTCAACACCTACGGCCCGCGCATGGCGTTCGATGACGGTCGCGTCGTCTCGAGCTTCATCGTTCAGGCGCTCCGCGGCACGCAACTCACGATGTTCGGCGAAGGCACCCAGACGCGTTCGTTCTGCTTCGTCGACGATCTCGTCGAGGGCATCGTCGGCATGAGCCGCCCCGCGGTGATCGACGGCCCGGTGAACCTCGGCAACCCGGGGGAGTTCACGATCCGTCAGCTTGCCGAGCAAGTGCTGGCACTCGTCGGATCGAAGCACGACATCAAGATGCTCCCGCTCCCTCCGGACGACCCGAAGCAGCGCAAGCCGGACATCACCCGCGCCAAAGAGATCCTCGGGTTCGAGCCGAAGGTGCAACTGCGCGAAGGCCTCACACGAACGATCGAAGACTTCCGCGGACGGCTCGCCTCGCACGACGCCGCGCGCTGAAGCAGTTCCTGAGCGCTGCATGCTTGCACCGCGCAGCTGGGGATGACAGAAACAACGGATAACCGCTCGGCCGCCCAGGCCGATCACTTGTGAGGGACATCGCCCATGCTGCTTCGACCTGGAATCCGCGCCACGCTTGCACTGCTCATCGTCGCGATCGCGGCGGGCTGTAACGGCGGTGAGACGCCCGATGGCGGCGACGTCGTCGACGTTCCGCGCGTCGATGCTGCAGACCAAGTCACGCCGATGGACGCTCGCGACATCGTCCCGCCGATGGACGTCCGTGACATCACGCCTCCGACCGATGTGACGGACGCGCAGCCGGACGACGTGCAATCTGACGTTGCGATCGACGTCCCGGCCGACGTGCAGTGCGCGACGACCGAAGCGCGTTGCGGCGGCACCTGCATCGACATTACGCACGACCCGAACAACTGCGGCGGCTGCGGCGTCCAGTGTGTCACCGGCATGACGTGCGCGGGCGGTTCGTGCACCGGCGGCGGCTGCACCGGCATGCTGTCGATGTGCGGCACGTCTTGCGTGAACACGCACATCGACGCGGCGAACTGCGGCGCTTGCGGCAACGCTTGCCCCGCTGGGACGACCTGCTCGAACAGCGTTTGCGGCTCGGTCTGCACGCTTCCCTTCACGATGTGCGGCGCCGGCTGCGCCGACCTCCAGAACGACGCTGCGAACTGCGGAACGTGCGGACACGCATGCCCTGCCGGCGATTCGTGCCGCCAGGGGCTGTGCGTCGTTGCACTCACGCGCACCCCGGGATCGGCGTGCACGCGTGACGCGGATTGTGCTCCGGGCGGCAACTGCATCGTCGCCGCATACGGGTGGCCCGGCGGGTACTGTTACTACGTGGGCTGCACGACCGACCTCGAGTGCGGCTTGAACGGGCGCTGCGTCTCGCCCGGCACGCCAGCCGCGTTTTGTTACCGCGGCTGCGCTACCGATGCGGAGTGTCGCGCGGACTACCACTGCGGTGCGACGCCCAACGGCAGTGCCTGCTTCCCCAATTGCGAAGCGTCGACGGAAGCTTTGTGCGGCGCGTATGCATGCGATCGGACGACCCACGACTGCACCGGAGGCTGCACCACGAACGCACAGTGCTCGGCGGGCAGTTCGTGCAATTCGAGTGGGGTGTGCGAGTGCAACCCGACCACCAACTGCGGTGCCGGATTCGGGTGCTACACGGGCACGGCGAGCTGCGGATGCACCAGCGACACCGTTTGTGGGCCGGGGCACACCTGCGATCGCACCGGCGGTTACTGCAACTGACGAAGTGCGACTGACAGCGCGTCCAGCCCTTCGGGCGCGCTGCAGTCGAATAGCGAGACGCTCTCCGCGAGCGACACAGCTTGTTTCAGTGCGCGACGAAACACGTCGCGAGTTCCCACCTCCGCAAAACTGTTCTCGAGGATGCGCGCGATGGCGTCGACGTCGTCGAGTGCCGTGCGCTCGATGCGCGGCCCCCGCGTGTGGCGCGCGCCGAGAAAGAGCAGCTCGCGAAGCGGCAGCGATTCGCCGCGGATGACGCCGGCGAGATCGGCGCCACGAACCTCTCTGCCGGTTCCGAATGAGGCGGCGTGATGCGCCACCCACCGACGGATCTCTCGTTCGCCATGGGCGAACACGTTCGCACTCGGCGCGGCGGCATCGATGACGAGCAGGTCTTCGCT
>CBIHQZ010001102.1:0-2944 GCA_966212315.1 uncultured Myxococcales bacterium | reverse complement strand
AACGAAGACGCGTTGATCGATGTGCTCACGAAGCCGAAGAACTCGCTCGTGCGCCAGTACCAGAAGCTCTTCGAGATGGACGGCGTGAAGCTGAAGTTCACGAAGGGCGCGCTCAGTGCGGTCGCGCGTGAAGCGCTCTCGCGTCAGAGCGGTGCGCGCGGTCTCCGCGCCATCCTCGAGGCCTCGATGCTCGACATCATGTACGACGTGCCGGGCAAGAACGGGATCAAGGAAGTCGTCGTGAACGAGGAAGTCATCCTCAAGCACGAAGCGCCGTTGATCGTGTACCACAAGGAAAACGCCGAGAGCGCGTAGCGCGCCGAGCGTGTGTGGAGAGTGGAACGCGTCGCTTGCCGAGAGGCAGGCGGCGCGTTTCGCGTTTGTACGGACCGCCCGGTTGTTTCTCGCGACGCTCGAGTGCGAACGACCGGCGTCCGCTCCGCGCTACGGCGTGTCGTGCGGTCTGCGCGTGATTCGCGCGACGATCTCCGTGCGACTCCCGCCACCCAGCTTTGCGTAGATCGCATGGAGCTGGTTCGCGACGGTCTTTCGCGCGGTACCCCGGGCGCGGGCGATCTCGGCGTTCGATGCGCCGCGGATCAAGTGCGGCAGGATCGCGCGCTCTTCCGGGGTCAGCGACGGATGATCGGCCTGTGCGTCACTCAGGAGCACGTCGACGTTCTCCTCGCCGACCGTCACGCGCAGCGCAGTGCCATCCGCGAAGCCGATCACATCACTGCGATGCCGCCCGCCGAGCTTTCGCACGACGTTGCGAACGAGCGCCGGCACCGAGCCCATCGGCAGTCCGAGCGAGAACGCGATCTCTTTGTTGCTGGCGCCGAGACCGAGGTAGTGCGCAACCATTCGCTCCCGCGGCCCGAGCGTGCGCGGGTCTGCGTGATCCGGCGAGTTTCGATGCACCGCGATGTACCGCCGCGAATTGTTTTCCCACCGATCGACGAGCGACCACTGTCCATCGATCAGGCCGCGCCACAATGACAGCGCCCGCGCGGGCTCGCGGCGATACTCACGAGATCGAGCGCGCTCGATCCGCCGCACTTCCGCGCGGAGTCGATCGCGCGCGTCGCCCTGCGTGATCTCCTCGGTGGCTTCCGCGACGTCTCCGTTCTCGTTGAGCAATGCAACGCACGGCGCATCGCCCGCGCGAAGCTTGCGTCGCAGTCGCAACGCAGTCGCGAAGTGCAGACCCGCGCGACGCCAGACGTCGAGCATCGCCGGCCCCGGACGCACGACCCTTCGTGACGGCGCGCCCATCACGAACGCCGCGTCCTGACCATCGTGTGCGTACATCGCGAAGCCGTCGACGATTCCGACCGGCTGGCCGATCGAGCGAAAGTGTCGCGCCACCTCGTGCCCGCGGCCGAACGTGTGCTCGAGGCCGCCGACACTCACCAGAGTCTTGGCGAGTTCGTCGAGCAACTCGGTGGGCGCAGTGCGATTGAGTTCGGCGACCACGCCGTAGAACGCGGGATCGAGATCGCGCGGAACGAACGCCGAATCGGGCTGGATCCCCGCGCCGCCATGATGCGCGGTGAACGCGTACGCGCCCACGCCGAGGTCGAGATCGGGCGCCGTCACGTCGAGGATACGGCGAAGCCAGGCCTCGTCGGTTCCGTCGAGCGAATAGGCCGCTTCGACAGCGTCGATTACCCGTGTGCTTCGAACCCATGTTCCTTTCGCAGCCATCGAGCGTCCTCCCGTCCCTCGCTGATACGCACACCGTAGATCAAAGTGCCCATGTTCGGAGCGAGACTGGCGCGGCATCGTCAGCGCGTGAATCACGGACGGGCGAAGCGCGGGGGACACAGATCACATCGCGCATGACGTCACGGTGCGCGCGGGCGTCACGCCGACGATCTCACCGTGCGCGCGGTGACACTCTTTCCGAACTTCGCGCGTCGCGGCCGTCGCCGTCGCCCGATGCACGAAGTCCGACGTTCGCCCGCGGGCGGCGGCTGTGAGCGACGTACTGGACGATGTGCTCGCGACCGAACACACGCCGCGTGGGTCGATGGCGCGCTGGAAGCAAGGAGACTCGCACGAATGAAAAATCGCCTCGTATTGCTACGCCGAGGTGCGTTGTGGTGCTCGTTCGCAGCGCTCTTCGGGTGCGGAACGCCTGTCGGTCCCATGGACTCGAGCCGTGCCGATGCCACCGACGCGACGGCGCCGCTCGATGGTGCGGCCGCGTGCTCGCCGGCGTGCGCTGCGGGAGAGACGTGCGACCCCGTCGTTCATCGCTGCGTGCCGTCGTTCGACGACGCGGGCCCGGGCGATGACACGACCTCGGCGTTCGACGCGGATCCCGACGGAGGCTGCACGCCCGATTGTCAGCGCCGCATCTGCGGCGATGACGGCTGCGGCGGAACGTGCGGTTCGTGCAACGCCGGGCAGTCGTGCGTGAACGGCATGTGCCAGGCGGGATGCGTGCCGGAGTCCGACGCGACGATGTGTGCGCGGCTTCACAAGAACTGCGACACCGTCACGGCGATGGACAACTGCGGCACCGTTCGCACGGCGAATTGCGGCGTGTGCACGCCCCCGCAATCGTGCGGAGGCTCGGGTCAGCCGAACGTGTGCGGAGGCCCCGCGGGGAACTGCACCGGGCGCGTGTGTGGCAGCGACGGCGCGGGCGGCTCGTGCGGAGCGTGCCCATCGCACGCCTCGTGCGCCGCGGATCAAGCGTCGTGTGGTTGCGACAACGGCTATGCGCCCTCGTCCGATGGCCTCACGTGCCTCGCGGTCGGGCAAGCGTGCCCATCAGGAACGCCCGCGGATTACTGCGTCGGCGGGCAGTACTGGGTGATCTGCGATCCGCGTTGGGGATTGCAGTATCTCGATTGCGGGGCCGGGCAGTGTGGGCAGAACGCGAACGGCGTAGGCCACGGAAGCTGCTCGTGTGGATCGAACGGAACCACGTTCC
>CBIHQZ010001101.1:0-2949 GCA_966212315.1 uncultured Myxococcales bacterium | reverse complement strand
TGGCCACCGCGCTCCGCAGCGACTCCCCTGGTCTCGCGGTGGTGTTGATGACGGGCCACACGGACAAGTTGCTGCAGCCGGAGTCGCTCGGCGCGGCCGCGATCTCGAAGCCCTTCACGCAATCACAACTCGCGGTAGTGCTGCGCGACGCCTTCTCGCGCCGCGCAGCCACGGAGCCTGCTTCTTGAACATCGCGTCGCGACGGCCGTCTTCCACTGCGCGTCGTCGCGAACCGACGCGCCGTTCCGTCGAAACGGCGCGTTGCGAGCGCGCACGTTCGCGGATAGCGTGACGTGATGCCGACCCGGAAAACGAAGCGCGCAGCGAAGCCGAAGACGACGCGCCGCCCCACGAAGTTCGTCCCGCGGATCGTGGCGAGTGCCGCAGTCGTGTGCGTGATTCCGCTTTGCGTGATGGCATGCAACGGACCGTCGACGGGCGTCGCCGCGGATGCGTTCGGAGTCGCGGACACCGGGTTCCCCTACGACGTCTCGGTGGCCGACTCGGGGTTCCGCGTCGCGGACACGGGATTCAGCGTCGCCGATGTGGGTTTCGACGCAGGCAACGATGCACCGAGCGTCGCCGCGGATGCATTCGGCGTCGCCGACGTCGCGTTTCAGAAGGGCTGAGCATCTCGCGTGGTGAAAGCCGGCCGCGACGTCCTTCGCATCCAGCGCACGCTCACCGACTCGCCTCTCGCGCGCATGCACGAGCATGCGATGGCAGGAAAACTTTCACGCCGGCCGGCCTCGATTCCGTGGTCCCGCTTCGATCGCGCGAAGTACCCCGAGCCGGCACTCGCCCTCGCGGCGCATGCGCAGCGCGCGCTCGCCAACGGCGAATACGGTGCGGTGGCGTTGTTCTCGCAGATCGCGACATCGCTCGCACTGCACGGCGCCCCCTTCGATCTGGTGTCGCTCGCCACGCGCATTCCGACCGACGAGATCCGCCACGCCGACCACGCCACACGCTTCGCCGAGCTGCTCACCGACGCGCCGGTCACGCTCGAAGTCGATCGCACCGCGTTCGAAACACACTACGGCAAGACGCTCGACCAGGAGTCGCTCGATGTCGTGATCGCGGAGGTCGCCGCGGTCAGCGAAACGCTCGCCGCCGCGATGCTGTCGGCGTGTCACGAGCGCGCGAGTGATCCGGTCGCGAAGGCGATCTTCGGATCGATCGTGGGCGACGAGGTGCACCACGCGCGCCTCGGCTGGTACTACCTCTCGTGGCGAGCGCCGCAGTGGACACGCGCGGAGAAGCAGCGCGTCGCGGACCGTGTCGGCGAGCACGTGATGTCGATCGAACGTCGCTTCTGGCACGGTCGGGACGCAGTTGCGGGGAGCCGTCGCGCGGCGCGGTCGCTCGGCGTGCTCGAGTCCGTCGGGCAGCGTGAAGCGGTTCGTCGCGTCATGGAAGACGAGATCGTCCCCGCGCTCGACACGCTCGGCCTCGGTGCTTCGCACGCGTGGAACGCGCGGCATCGCGGCCGCTGACGATCAGTTCGAGGGGCAGGCGCCGAGCACGCATGCAACGCCGAGCAGCGTGCAGCAGCGGTTCTGCGCGAACGAGCACAGTACGTTGCCGATCGGGCACGCCCGCGTGCAGGTGCCATGGTCGCACCACTCGGAGGCCTCGCATGCGATGCCGCATCCGCCGCAGTTCTGCTCGTTGTTCGTGGCACTCACGCACCGGCCGCCGCAACACATCTGCCCCGTGGCACAGGCCGCAGTGCAACCGGCGTCGCGCACGATCGCGTCGTCGGCGTCGAGCACGTCGTCGATGTGGATGACGTCGACCGTCACGACCGGCGTGTCGACTTCGATCGTATCCTCGGCAACCACGTCGATCACATCCGTGACGTCGCGAACGTCTGCGGTGCCATCGATGGTGTGCACGTCTCTGGCGTCGCGCGTCGCGTCGGTATGGGCGTCTTGCGCATCTGGAGCGACGTCGCGCATCACGATGTCGACCCCTGGACCCGCATCCTCACGCGGTACGCGGTAGACCGGTTCGTCGAGCGCGACGAGACAACCGCTCAGCGAGATCGCACCGATCGCGGCGATCAGCGGAACCGCCCAGCGTCTCGCAGATCGCGCTTCCGACATGCGCGCGAAGGGTAGCCCGACCGTTGCACCTGCTGCACGCCATCTCGGGCGATTTTGCCGAACGTCTGGCCGACCTCGTGGGTCAGCGACATCCGCCAGTCAGACCGAGCATTAACGCGTCGCGCCGTTGCCGCCGTCTCCGAGGTTTCCGCAGTCGTATCGGCGGCGGCGCCAACCCCGATCGCACATACCAGCCCATCCGCGATCACACGTGCGCGCGACGCCACGGCCGGGGCGGCACCCCACCCTGCGTTGTGTCAATCACGCGCCTCACTC
The DNA here is from genome assembly GCA_966212315.1 of uncultured Myxococcales bacterium. GTDB lineage: Bacteria > Myxococcota_A > Polyangia > Polyangiales > CBIHQZ01. Next base: position 565 of record CBIHQZ010001101.1, on the reverse strand, counting down.
GCCCGACCCATGTTGCTTGGCCGAAGTCCCGGCATGCCCGACGTGCCGCGCATCGATGACGACGACGACAAGGAGAGATCCGGTGCCCCAGCGATCCAGCAACGCGAAGTCCGAGACCCGACACTCGAAGAAGCGTGCAGCGGCCCGAGGCGGGACGAACCGCGCGACGTCGGTCGGGAAGGGAAAACCTGAAGGAGCAAAGCCGTCGCGGAGCGCCAAGGCCAGTGCGTCGACCAAGGTCGCGGCGTCGAGTATCGGCGAACGCGCATTCGGGCGAATGAACGGCACGCCGGCGGACGAGCGGCTGAGAGACTTTCTCGACGCGTTGCGTGCGGTCGAGCGAGGTGACTTCGGCGTGCGCCTTCCGTCGGATGGAACGCGATCGGTGCTCGATCAGATCTCCGTGGCGTTCAACGGCGTCGTGGGGCTGACCGAAGCACTCACCAAAGAAGTCGTGCGCGTCGAGCGCGTGGTGGGTCGCGACGGTCGACTGACGGAACGCGCGACGCTCGGCGAAGTAACGGGTGGATGGGCGACCAATCTGCACGCCGTCAACGCCCTCATC